>CAVIPZ010000001.1:0-23238 GCA_963644715.1 bacterium
AAGGCAGGGTTGAACTTTGCCGTGAAAGACGGCGTGAACACGCTGGAGTGGCTAACGAAATAAACCCGGATATTATGGCGAGAAGATTGTACCCTATAGGCATACAGACGTTCGAGGAGATCCGCCGGCTCGACAACCTTTACATCGACAAGACGGCGTACGTCTATCACATCACGCACACGAGCGGAAAGTACTTCTTTTTGAGCCGTCCTCGGAGGTTTGGCAAGTCGCTGCTGGTCTCCACGTTCAAGAGTTACTTTGAGGGACGGAGCGACCTGTTCAAGGGTCTCGCCATCGAGGGGCTGGAGACGGAGTGGGAGCAATGCCCCGTGCTGCATTTCGACATGAGCCAGGGCAAACATTTGGACAAGGAGCAGCTCGAAAGGTGTCTGATTTATATTCTGGAGGATAACGAGCGGAAGTATGGCATTGTATGCGATTCGACTGATCCGAATGTGCGTTTGGCGAACTTGATAAGGACGGTTTATGAGAAGACACGTAAGAAAGTGGTGATTCTCATTGACGAGTATGACGCGCCTTTGCTCGACGTGGCCCATGAGGAGGAGAACCTCGGGGCGCTGCGCAACGTGATGCGCAATTTCTACAGTCCGCTCAAAGCCGCCGAGCCCTGCCTGCGCTTTGTTTTCCTGACCGGCATCACGAGGTTCTCGCAGCTGAGCATCTTCAGCGAATTGAACAACATCAAGAATGTGAGCATGGACGAGGCGTATGCCGGCATCTGCGGCATCACGCAGGAGGAACTGCTTACGCAGATGAGCGATGACATCGACGACCTGGCGCAGCGGCTGGGCACAGACCGCCGGCAGACGATAGCGAAACTCAAGGACCACTACGACGGCTACCATTTCTGTTGGCCGTCGCCCGATGTGTATAACCCTTACAGCCTGCTCAACTGCTTTGCCGACGGCAAGATGAACGCCTACTGGTTCGGGTCGGGCACGCCCACGTATCTCATCAACATGATGCGGAAGTATGATTTCAACCCTATAGATTTGGGGACAAGTCAGGATGCGTCAAGGGAGGATTTTGATGCCGCAACGGAAACGTTGACTTCAATGATTCCCTTGCTCTACCAAAGCGGGTATTATACCATCAAGGACTACGACAAGGAAACAAACCTATATACGCTCGACATTCCCAACAAGGAGGTCAGGGTAGGGCTGTTCCGCAGTTTGCTGCCGAATTATCTGGAGCGAAACACCATAAAAGGCAACACGGCCATAGCCAAGATGTCGGCACTGATACGCCAGGGCAAGATGGACGAGGGTTTGCAGTTGCTTGCCGACTTCCTGGAAACAGTGCCCTATTGCGCCAACACGAACTACGAGGGGCATTACCAGCAGATGCTCTATGTCATCTTTGCCCTGCTCACCGACTACAACATTGCGGTGGAGCAGCATACCGCCAAAGGCCGTATAGACATCACGCTGGAGACGGAAACGATTGTCTATGTGATGGAGTTGAAGTTCAACAGGTCGGCGCAGGAAGCCTTGGAGCAGATAGATGACCGGCGTTATGCCGGCGCTTTCAAGATGAAAGGCAAGACGGTAGTGAAGGCAGGGTTGAACTTTGCCGTGAAAGACGGCGTGAACACGCTGGAGTGGCTAATTAGCTGAACATTGCCCTTATTTTGAAACCAACAAACATTTTTGACGCTTTAAGAATATGCAGAAACTGTCAGCCATCATCATAGCGAAAAACGAAGCGGCCAATCTTCCCCGCTGCCTCGCCTCGCTGCAAGGCATTTCCGATGAGGTAGTGGTGGTCGATTCGGGCTCTACGGATGCTACGCCTGACATTTGCGCTTCATACGGCGCACGTTGGATAGAACATCCTTGGTGCGGCTTTTCCGAACAGAAGAACTTTGCCAACAGCATAGCCGCCTACGACCTTTTGTTTTCGATTGATGCTGACGAGGCAGTTACTGACGAACTGCGTGACTCAATCTTGCATGTCAAAGCACATGGCGGCACTGATGTGGCGTATGCCATGAACCGGCTTACCAACTATTGCGGTCATTGGATTCACCATTGCGGCTGGTATCCTGATGACAAGGTCCGCATCTTCAACCGGAACGCAGCACATTGGGATGGGCAGGTACATGAGACGCTCGTGCTTGCGTCAGGCACAACGGTGGAGAAATTGCACGGCGACTTGACCCACTATTCCTATTATGCTGTCAGCGACCATTATGCCCGCACCGACAAGTATGCCGCTCTTGGCGCGGCAGAGGCTTTTGCACGCGGAAAGCGGGTGTCTTTCCTGAAAATGTGGACGCACACTGTTTGGCGTTTTATCCGCGACTATCTTTTCAAGCAGGGCTTCCTTGACGGCCGATACGGCTTTGTCGTCTGCAAGGTGAACGCGTGGGGCACTTTGCGTAAATACAGCAAGTTGCGGGCGTTGTGGCGTAAGGGTTGACCCTAATGGCAAATGTGGGGCGGCAGGTGAACATCAGTTCACCTGCCGCCCCACATTGTTTGTTGTTCCGTCGGCTATGGCAGTGCAGCAAGGATGTCTTCTACCATCTGCGGCACGGTGAGGCGGTTGGCGGCGAGCAGCTCGGGCACGTCGTAGCGGTCTTCAAACTGCTTGCGCTCGCCGCGTACCAGCACGCGCATGCTGCTGTTGCCGTAGTAGCGGGCTATTTTCTCTCCCCAGCCGCCGTCTGCTTGGCCGTTCTCGAGTGTAATGACGAGAGTGTGGCACTGTTTCAGCGCATCAAGGGTCTTGGTGTCGAGGGCGGTGATGATGCGCGGGTTTACCAAAGTGGCGTCAATGCCCTGCTCGGCAAGGGCGCAACGCAAGTTGTCGCCGAGTTGGAAATAAGCGCCGAGTCCGAGAATGGCCACGCGGCTGCCGCTGTGTGCCGTTTCGTATGCGGGCTGCGACCAGTCTATGTCGGCCGCCAGTTGCAAGTTGCGGGCAATGACACCGTTGACGGGCACGCGTATGGCCACGGGACGCTCACGATAGGCGATGGCCCAATCCATCATGGCAAAGTACTCCTCGCGGCAGGTGGGCGCCAGATAGAGGAGGTTGGGTATATTCATCAGCAACGGTATGTCGTAGAGGCAAGTGTGCGTCACGTCGTTCATGCTCTCAATGCCGCCCCAGAACACCAAGATCAGGGCCGGGTTGTTGTTGATGCAGAGGTCTTGCTGCAGTTGGTCGTAGGTGCGCTGTACAAAGGTGCTGTAAACTCCCCATACAGGCTTGGCGCCGCGTTTGGCGGCTCCGGAAGCGAGCGCCACGGCGGTCTCTTCGGCGATGCCTACGTCAATGAAGCGGTCGCCGGCACGCTGACGGCGCGATTTGTTGAACCCGAACACGGCTGGCGTGCCCGAGGTGACAGCAAAGAGTCCGGGATGTGTGGGCATCAGCTCCAGCAGATGCTCGGCGGTGAGCGACTCGTAGCTTTCGCCGCCGTCCGAAGCCTTGGGCTTGCCTGTGGTAAGGTCGAACGGCACGCTCCAATGCCAACGCTCTTTCTCCTGCTCTGCAAAGGGCAACCCTTTGCCTTTCAGGGTGTTGATGTGTACTACAACGGGGTGGTCGCAATCTTTTACCTGATCAAAGGCGGCGATGAGTGCGCCGATGTTGTTGCCATCATCTACATAGAGGTAGTCGAGCCCCATGGCACGGAACAGGTTGCATTCGGCTTGCCCTTTGGTTTGGCGCAGCTGCTGCAAGTTCTTGTAGAGGCCGCCGTGGTTCTCGGCAATCGACATCTGGTTGTCATTCACCACAATGATGAAGTTGCCTTGCAGTTCGGAGCCGGCCACGTTCAGCCCCTCCAAAGCCTCGCCGCCGCTCAGCGACCCGTCGCCGATGACGGCAATGATGCGTTCGGTGCCGTGCAGCAGGTTGCGTCCTTTCACCAGCCCGCAGGCTATGCTGATGCTGGTGGAGGTGTGTCCGATGACAAAGTGGTCGTGCTCGCTCTCCGAGGGCTCGCTGTAGCCCGACACTTCATCGTAGCGGGCCGGGTCCATAAAGGCCTCTTTGCGCCCGGTGAGGATTTTATGCGGGTAACTTTGGTGTGACACGTCAAACACAATCTTGTCGTCGGGCGAGTTGAACACGTAATGCAGGGCCACGGTTGCCTCCACAATGCCGAGGTTTGGGCCAACGTGACCGCCATGTTCGCTCACTTTCTTGATAAGGTGGCGGCGCACTTCGCCAGCCAGCACGGGCAACTCCTGACGGGTAAGTTTCTTGATGTCCTGAGGACCGTTTATTCTCTCTAAAATCATAGTCTTGATGTAAAAAAAACTCGGCAAAAATAACATTTTCACGAGAATGTAGAGGCGTTACGCATATTGCCCCTCCTCAATTCCTCATTCCTCATTCCTAATTCAACAATTGTTACGTCAGCCCGAGGCTCGTGCGGTGGACGAAAAGAGTCTTAAGTCCTTGTTTTAAGTGTGATGACGGTGATTTCGGAGGGGCAGTTGAGCCTTATGGGCAGGGTGCAACCAATGCCGGTGTTCACATAGAGCGACTGTCCGCCATCATAGTACCAGCCCGCCGACTCGTGGAAGGTGTGGTCGGCGAGTGTTTTGCCAAACAGCTTCACTTGTCCGGCGTGGGTATGGCCGCTGAGGGTGAGCGGCACGTCGGTGGCAGGCAGCACCTTGGCGCGCCAGTGGGTGGGGTCGTGTGAGAGCAAGATGCGGAAACCGCTGCTCTGCGCCAAGGCCTGTTCGAGGTCGCCGCAGCATACGGAGCGGAAGCCCTCGTTGCCGCATGAGCAGTTGTCAACGCCTGCAACCGTGAGGCTCTGCCCGTTGCGGCTGATGGTGATGTGACGGTTGCGGAGCAACTGCCAGCCCATGGTGTCTTGCTCTAGACGGGCGAGCTGTTCCGTCTCTTGGACGCGTTCTTCCTCGGTGAGGCGGGTGTAAATCATCAGGTCGTGGTTGCCCAGCACGCTGGCAATGCCGTCGGTGGCGCGTAACTGTTGCAAGATGGGGACAAAGGGGCGCGCTTCGGCCGTGCCCGTTGTTACAAGGTCGCCCGTGAAGCAGATGAGGTCGGGGTGTTCGGCGTTCGTCGCCGTTACAATGCGTTGCAATGCGGCAGGGCGGTCGTGGTAGGTGGAGAGGTGCAAGTCGCTGATTTGCACAATGCGGTAGCCGTCGAAGGCCTTGGGAATGTCGGGGTTGCTGTACTCAAACGTCTTCACCTCATAGCGAAAGCGTCCTATAAAGAAGCCGTAGCCCAATACCAGCCAGGCCGCTATTGCCAAGCCGAGCGCCGTGTAGCCAAACGGGGCGTAGGCGGGCTTAGGACAGTGCACAATGGCGGCAACCAGCCACCACAGCAGCCACACCGCATTAGGAATGGCCACCAGCACGAGCCCTACAAACAGGGCGGCAATCAACATCATCATCGCAAGCGACATTGTAAAAGTTTTTTTTAGCAGTTCAACCAATCAGTTATGCTTAACTCGAAAAAACGGCGCAAAGATAGATGTTTTTTGTTTTTGTTGGTTGCGCAGCTATGGCACGATACGGCTGCCGCACGAAACAGAGTTTAGAGTTTAGAACTTAGAGGCGTTACGCGTGTTGTCCCTCATCAATTCCTCATTCCTCATTCAATAATTGTTACGTCAGCCCTGTCTCTTGCGCCGGTTTTGCGCTGTTGAGCCTCTTCGAGGCTCGTTTGGCTCAGGGCGCGGCTTGCTCCGACGGTTTCACCGCCGGTTATGGTCATTGGCCTCTCGTTGAGCCGCCAATGATTGGGCATCTCCGATGCCCATGGTGCAGCGCAAAGACTTCACATCCAACCAAAAAACTCAAAACAAAAAACCTATAACATCCTGTCCCTCGTCCTCGGAGAGGGCGAAAGCGGGCTGCCGCAGGCTGTCCGCTCCATAACCGGCGGTGCAGCGACCGCAAGGGAGCGGAACCGTCGGCAAGGATGCGCCCGCACACTCATAGGTCCTCTGAGAGGGCCAACATCACCTGAAATCGCCGACTTCGCCAGGTACAGGTGCGAGTTTTTCGAGAAGTGTATCGACCTTTTCAAAGGGTTGCCGACAGACGACACGCTGCGGTGCTTCTTTCAGAACCTTGCCCCAGACCGTTCCTGACGCGCTTCGCGCAATGGGTATCCTCCATCGTGCGTGACGGCGCGCAGGGCAAGGTGGTCAGCATAGACGGAAAGCGGCGACAAGGTGCCGGATGCCCGGACGATCTGGGCGTTCAAGGAGCAGTTGGTCAAGAAGAACATCTTTGGCCTCCTTTTCGAGGACTTTGACAAGTTCTTGCGAGAGAAGAAATTGATACTGAACCAAGGCGTGATCATAAACGGGAGTTTCGTGGAGGTGCCCCGTCAGCGCAACTCCTTTACAATATGAGATTCTCCGAGGAACTCGGTCGCGCGTCTATGGTAAATCACCTGAGTAGTTACGATTGTCCCCTTTCCCCGTTTCAATTAAGGTTGTTGGATAGCGAGACGGTGAAAGCGAGCCCGCCCTGTTCGCGGTTGTGGGCCCGCACGGTGCCTTTGTGGAAGTTGACGGCATTGCGCACGATAGAGAGACCGAGTCCGGAGCCGTCGTTTTCTTGTCCGCGGGTGCTTTTGGCACGGTAAAAGCGGTCGAAGATCCGGTCGAGGCATTCGGGCGGCACGCCGCAGCCTGTGTCGTAATAGACAAACCGCAGAAATTTGGCGTTGCTCTCGGTGGGTTCTATGCAGAGCAGCGTGCCGTTGCCCGCATGCTTTACCGAGTTTTCCATCAGATTGCGCAGCACGGCATAGAGCAGCGCGCGGTTGCCGTGATAGGGCATAGGGGAGGGCAGCCGGTTCTCAAAATGCTGGCCGTTGCGCGCCAACACGCCTGCAAACTCGTCGGCTATCTCATCGGCAATTTGGTGCAGGTCAAGCTGTTCAAGGGGAAACTGCTCGGGCACCTCTTCCAGTTTGTTTACGAGGGAGATGTCGCGGATGAGTTCCGAAAGTCTTACGCTCTGCAAGTACGACTGCCTCACAAAGGAATCGCGTTTGGCGGGATCCAAGCCGGGAGTGTTGATGACGGTTTCGAGGTAGCCCCGTATGCTGCTCACGGGCGTTTTCAGTTCGTGCGAGATGTTGCCCGTCATCTGTTGTTTCAGCACCCGTATTTTCCTTTTCTGTTCAGAGTTTTTTTTGCGGTCGTAAAAGACGAAGATGACGAGGATGACCACCACGGTGACGGCAAAGAGGGACGATATGGTAATGAGCGCCAGCCAGTCGGGGTGGAAATACTGCCGGGCGTTCACCTCAAAGGGCAGAGCCACGCGCACTATTTTGTCGTCAAACATTTTGGCGTAGTAAAGGTAGCGAGCCCCGTCGGTGGAGGAGTAACGTGAGGCATAGCCGCTTCCGTGTTCGAGGCAGTCGGCCACTTCGGGGCGTTGGAGGTGGTTGTCGAGCGCGGCGGAGGTCTTTTGCGAGTCGAAGAACACCTGCCCCGATGGGGTCATCACCGTGACGCGCAGGTCGGCGGGCAGGAAGCCGCGCACTCGTCCGAAGTCGCCCGCCACATCGATCATGTCGGCATAACTGTCGAGGCGCGACTGCAGGATGGCGCGTTTGTAGTTGTGTTCGCTGTGTATCTCCACGGCTATGATGGCGATGAAGAGCAGGCACGCGATGAAGAGGAAGCAGTAGAGGAGGGTTTTGTTGTATTTTTTCATGGCATATCGGAGGTGTGGCCGGTGTCGAGGCAATAGCCGAAGCCGGTTTTGTTGACGATGAGGTTGCGGTGTTTGCCGAGGCGGTTGCGGATGCGGGCGATGTGTACGTCAACAGTCCGTTCGAGCACAAAGGGGGTCTCTTTCCACAGTTGGGCCAGCAGTTGTTGGCGCGAGAAGTAGGTGTTGGGGTTGGCGGCGAGCAGGCAGAGTAGGTCGTATTCCTTTTTGGGCATTTCCACGGGAGTGCCGTCGATGTGGACCTGTCGCGCGTCGTGGTCGATGGACAGAGGACCGCAGCGGAAGATGTTGCGGGTGGTATGCGGGCAGCGTTTCAGCACCGCTTTCACGCGTGCCAGCACCTCAACCACCGAAAACGGCTTGCTGATATAGTCGTCGCCGCCGGCAGAGAATCCTCGCACCAGGTCGGCTTCGTCGCTGAGGGCCGTGAGGAAGATCACGGGCGTGCCGATGTTGCTGCGGCGCAGTTGCTGCGCCATCTCGAAGCCCGACATGCCGGGCAGCATCACGTCAAGCAGGATCAGGTCGGGAGGGGTGGCGAGCAACTCTAGCGCCTGCTCGGCCGAACCCGCCGCCAGTACCGCATAGCCGGCACTCTCAAGGTTGAAGGCGAGGATCTCGCGGATGTCAGCCTCGTCCTCCACTACTAAAATCGTCTCTTTCGGAATCATGGCGCAAAGATAGCATATTCCGTTAACTTTTGGTTAATTCGTTTTTGCCCCTGTTCGTGGTATCCTGAAAAAGAAGACTTTTGCCCCGTTTTTTCTTACAGATATCAAGATATGGAGACCGTTTTTCTCATTGTCGTCATCGTCCTCCTGTTGCTTGCGCTGGTGGACCTGAATGTAGGTGTAAGCAACGACGCTGTCAATTTCCTGAGTTCTGCCGTAGGAGCCAAAGCCGCCTCTATGAAAGTAATCTTCCTGGTGGCCTCGTTAGGCATTCTCTTCGGGGCAATCTCAAGCAACGGCATGATGGAGATTTCGCGCAACGGCGTGCTGCATCCCCAGTACTTCACCGCCAGCGAGGTGTTGACCATTTTCTTGTCGGTGATGATTGCCGACATCGTGCTGCTCAACATCTTCAACTTCATGGGCATGCCCACCTCCACAACGGTGTCGATGGTGTTCGAACTCATCGGCGGCGCCACTGCCATGGCTATCGTCAAGACAGGCATGGACGGCAGCGATGTGCCCTTTGCCGCGCTGCTCAATACCGACAAGGCCTTGACTATGATTCTCGGCATCTTTCTTTCCGTAGCCATCGCGTTCGTGTTCGGCATCGTGGTGCAGCATCTGGCGCGTCTGCTGTTCACGTTCAACTACAAGAAAAACCTGAAATGGAAAATCGGCGTCTTTGGAGGCCTCTCCATTACTACTATAATCTATTTTGTACTTATCAAGGGACTTAGCGACGCCGCTTTCATGACGCCTGCCGTTTCGGGTTGGATAAAGTCGCACACCATATTGCTGCTGACTTGCAGTTTTGTGCTCTGCACGTTGCTGTCGCAGATTCTCTATTTCCTGAAAGTCAATGTCTTCAAAGTGATTATTATGGTAGGCACCTTTGCCCTGGCCACGGCTTTTGCGGGCAACGACCTTGTGAACTTTATCGGCATCCCTCTGGCGGGGCTCAGCACTTACCAAGACTTTGCCCACAACGCCACCGTGCCTATCGACCAATATACGATGGAAGCTTTGAACGCCCCGGCCGGCACGCCTGTATATGTGCTGGTGATTGCCGGAACCGTGATGGTGTTCTCGCTCATCACCTCCAAGAAATCCAAAAAGGTGTTGCAGACCTCCATCGGGCTTTCGTCTCAGGACACCAACACCGAGATGTTCGGCTCTTCGGCGGTGGCGCGCGTCATTGTGCGCAAAAGCCTCGCGTCGGCCAACACACTGCGGCACATCCTGCCCGAGCGGTTCAAGAACTGGCTGCACCAGCGGTTTGACACCTCGATGTGCGACCCCGGCGAGTCGGCCGCGTTCGACTTGGTGCGTGGCTCTGTCAACATAGTGCTCGCCGGCCTGCTCATAGCATTGGGAACTTCGCTCAAGCTGCCGCTCTCTACCACTTATGTGGCCTTTATGGTGGCCATGGGCTCGTCGCTTGCCGACAAGGCATGGGGTCGCGACAGCGCCGTTTATCGCGTCACGGGCGTCTTCTCGGTCATCGGCGGTTGGCTCTTTACGGCACTGGCCGCTTTTCTGCTCAGCTTCATCATCACGCTGGTATGTCACTTCGGCGGTGTCGTCGCAATGGTGCTCGTCATCTGCCTTGCCGCTTTCGTCTTCGTTAAAATGCTCTCCGACAAGAAAACAGAACCCGAGGACTCGCTGCTCGAGACGCTCCGCAACTGCACCGATGAGGAAGCATATTCTGACATCGTGCTCGGACATATCCGCCAAAGCATCTCCGGACTCATAGAGTTCTCGCGCACGGCATTCACCAAAACCATCGACGGCTTCATCAAAGAGGACATCATCGCCCTGCGGCAGGTCATCGCCGATTCCAAAGACCGCAAAATAAAGATGAAGATCCTGAAAAGAAAGGAGATAAAGGCGATACAGATGTCGAAGAACAAAAGGATGATGAGGGTGAACACTTGGTTTCATCTTTCGTACAACTGCGTGGAAGAGATTCTCTACTCGTTGCGCCGAATCTGCGAGCCCGTGAAAGAGCACATTGACAACAGTTTTACTCCGCTGGAACAGAAATACTTTGCTGAACTTGAAGAGGTGAAGACCAAAGTGCTCTTCTCGATGGACGAGACGATTGACGTCATCAAGACGGGCGACTATGCCGGCCTTGACGAGTTGCGCGGCATCCTCAAGGAGCGCAAGGACTACATCTTGGCCATCCGCGACCGACAGATGAAGCGTGTGCAACAGGGCAGTGACAACCTCAACGTGGCGCTCCTCTACCTCAATATCATCCAAGAAGCCCAGGAACTTATCAACGAACTGCGCCACCTGCTCCGCGATATGTCGAAAATGCAGGAATAGGCAGCCGAGATTGTTGTATCTTTGCGGCCGTTTATAAACCTGTTGCTATGATTGTCTTTCAAAACGGCCACGCCGTGGCCCTCGATTCGCAAGCGGATTTTGAACGTTTTGCCCAAGATTACCGCATCATTCACGCCGCCGGCGGAATTGTCGCCGACCAACAAAACCGGGTACTGATGATTTACCGGCTCGGATGCTGGGATTTTCCAAAGGGAAAGGCAGAACCGGGCGAGCAGTATGCGCAGACCGCCCTCCGCGAGGTTTCGGAAGAGACAGGTCTCCATGCTTTAGAACTTGGCCGCGCTTTGCCCGAAACGTACCATACATACACCTTGCAGGGCGAGCCGATACTCAAAGTCACCCATTGGTTTGCGATGCGTGCCGCCAACCAGCCTCTTGTGCCGCAGACGGAAGAGGACATCACGCAGGCAGTCTGGACCCTCGCTCCCGACGTGGCTGAGAAACTGCAAGGTTCTTATCCCTCCCTGGCACGTCTATGGGCGGAGGTTTCGCATTTTTATTGTGGAAAAGAAAAATGAAAAATAAAGTTTCGGCATTTTTGTGGCTTCTGCTGGTTGCTGCAACATTGCCTTGTGCAGCGCAGAACATTGCGGGCTATTGGCAAGGCATGCTGCATGTTACGGGCAGCGACTCGCTGACCGTCGGGATGTTGGTGCGGCAGTATGGCGACACGCTCAACCTTGTGCTGGACAGCCCTGACCAGTACACGCAAGACATCCCCCTTGATGCCATAAGCTTCGTTGACAGCAGCCTGTCGTGGAAGGCATCATCCATAAACGCCTCCTTTTCAGGGCGATTGTCAGCCGACGGGCAACTGATAGAAGGAATTTTCAAACAAGGCAAGTCGTTGCCGTTGACCTTGGCGCGCGGTTTTGAGCGCAAGGTGATACGCCGTCCGCAGACTCCGCATCTGCCATATCCTTATCGGGAGGAGGAGGTGCGGCTCAAGGAGCGCCGTGGACGCTATGACCTCATCAGCGGAACGCTCACGATGCCCGAGCAGCAGCCTAAGGCTCTGGTGGTCATGATTTCCGGCTCGGGGTGGCAAGACCGCGACGAGAGCCTCTTCGGGCACAAGCCGTTCAAGGTGCTGGCTGACATGCTGACCCGCCGTGGCTATGCCGTGTTCCGCTACGACGACTATCCTGCGGCCGTGTTCGCACGCAGCACTACATACGATTTTGCTGACGGCGTGGCTATGATTATAGATACGTTTGCTCGCCGCGCTGACTTGCAAGGCGTACCGATCGGCTTGTTAGGGCACAGCGAGGGCAGCCTTGTGGCGGAGATTGCCGCCTCGCGCGACCGGCGTGTGGCGTTCATCGTCACCCTTGGCGGTGTGGCGCAACCTGTGCCTGAAGTGCTCCTATACCAACTCAAGGCTATCGCTGCGGTGGAGGGTACGCTTACGCCCGAAGAAATTGACCAGTCGGTGGCGCTGTCGGACGCGCTTTACCGTTCATTTGCCAAGGTGGGCAGTCCGGCGGAGGCCGCCAAGGTTATAGACAAGGTCTGGGCTTGCCAGCAGGCACGGCTTACCCCCGAGCAGCAGCAACGCTACGGCTATACCGATGAACGGAAGCGAACCGCCGTGCAGCAGATGTGCTCGCCATGGTTCTTCGCTTTCTTCCGCCTCCAGCCCAAACAGTACCTCAAAAAGGTGAAGTGTCCCGTGCTGGCTCTTGGCGGTGCCAAAGACTTGCAGGTAGATGCCGCAGCAAACAATGCCCTCTTTGCCAAATACCTGCCCAAAAACAGCCGACACCGTTTCGTGACGGTGCCCGATGCCAACCATCTGCTGCAGCCGTGCAAGACCGGCAGTCCCAAAGAGTACGGCGAGATTGAAGAAACCATCATCCCCTCTGTGCCCGACACCATTGCCGACTGGCTCGACGGCCAGTTTGCGCAACCATGAGGGGGACGATATGCGTAGCGCCTTTTTTCAGAGTTTAGAGTTTAGAACTTAGAACTTAGTTGAAAGGGTTTAGATGACAATTATTGAATTAGGGACGACATGCGTAGCGCCTGTAAGATCTAAGATCTAAGTTCTAAAGTCTGTCTCGTTCGGCAGGCGTGCCTAAGTAGTTACCTTTTTTGTATTTTTGCGCCTCTTAAAAAAGAAATATGGGACGAATATTGGCCATTGACTATGGACAGAAACGCGTAGGCTTTGCCGTGACCGACAAATTGCAGATTTGCGCCAATGCGCTGGATACCATACCGGTAGCCAAAGCCTTTGATTTTTTGAAAGACTATCTTCAGCATGAAGAGGTAGATGTTATCGTAGTAGGCGAGCCCCGCAAGATGGACAATACACCTTCGGATTCCGCCCGTTTCATAGAGCCCTTTGTCAACCGGTTACGCAAAGCCCTGCCGCTCATATCGCCCGGAACCGACATTGCACGTATGGACGAGCGTTTTACCTCAAGGCTGGCATTCCAGACGATGATTGATGTGGGACTCGGCAAAAAAGACCGCCAGAACAAGGCCTTGGTCGATAAAATCAGTGCCACCATCATTCTGCAGTCTTATATGGAACAACAGGAAATAAAAAAGCAAAGAAATAAAGAAGAGCAATGAAATTACCTATTTATGTTTACGGCGAGCCCGTGTTGAGAAAGACGGCAGAGCCCGTGGATGTTGAGAACACAGATTGGAAAACGCTGGTGGCAGACATGTTTGAAACGATGTACAATGCCAATGGCGTGGGGCTTGCCGCTCCGCAGATAGGGCGTTCTATCCGCCTTTTTGTTATTGATTCAGAGCCATTTAAAGAGGCGTTTCCTGATGTCCGCATCTACAAGGGCGCATTTATCAACCCGGCAATCACGGAGGAGTGGGGCGACGATTTTGTCTTCGGTGAGGGTTGCCTCAGCCTTCCGGACCTGAATGAGGACGTGACGCGCAAGTCGCAGATCCGCATAGAGTTCTACGATGAGGACGGCAAGTTCCATAACGAGGAGTTTGACGGTCTGGTGGCCCGCATCATCCAGCACGAGTATGACCACCTCGACGGCAAGGTCTTCACCGACCATCTCTCGCCCATCAAGAAAATGGTCATCAAGCGTCAACTCAACGACATAGCGCAGGGCAAGTTCAGGGCGTCATACAAAACGGTTCACAAATAAGGAGGCTTCAGATGAAAAGCCGTTTTTTTATACCGATGATGCTCTTTGCGACCGTTTTGCTGGCGGCAGGTTGCCATCAGCGCGCCGCCAAGGGTGAGAGCCGTAAATTGGGAAGCCGGCAGAAGGAGATTGTTGAGCTGTACAATATGGCCGATTCGGTCTATTACAAGGAAGGCCGCATCGACACGGCTATGTTCGCCCGCTTCATAGAGAAAGCCGTCTCCTTTGCCGAAGCCTATCCTAAGGACGAAATCTCGGAAGAGATGCTCTACCGTGCCGGCATCGGAAGCATGATTCTCGCCAAGGCGGCACAGGGGCGTGTACAGACCGCCGAATATGCCAAAAAAGCGCTCTATATCTTCAATTTGTACCAGAAAAACTATCCCGACTCTGAAAACGCACGCTATTGCTATTACCAGCGCGGCATCATTTACGACGACATTCTGGGCGACTGCCTGAGCGCCGAAAACGAGTACCGTGACTTCATAAACCGTTATCCCGACGATCCTTTGTCGACGCAGTTGTCTGAATACATCAAAATGTTGGGCAAGTCAGACAAGGAAATCGAGAAGATGATGCACATCAACCAGATTGACTAAACGTCAAGGTCAAGTTTGAGTTGGCTTTTGAGATGGAAGCTCTTGCGGTGGCAGGGGCTTGGGCCGTATTGCCGTAAAGCGGCGATATGTTTCGGGGAAGGGTAGCCCTTGTTGTGTTTCCAGTCATAGACGGGATATTCCGCATCGAGCCGTTCCATCAGCGCGTCGCGGTAGGTTTTGGCCAGGATAGAAGCTGCGGCGATAGACAGGTAGGTGCCGTCGCCTTTCACGATGCAATGGTAGGGAATATGCCAGCGATCGTTGAAACGGTTGCCGTCAATGAGCAGCAGTTGCGGCTTTAGGGAGAGCATGCCCACGGCCTCGTTCATGCAAAGGAAAGAGGCGTTGAGGATGTTGATTTCATCGATTTTCTTTTCAGAAATCTCCGCCACGGCAAAGGCAATGGCATCGCGTTCGATGACCTCGCGCAGCTTGATCCGCTGGGAGGCGGTGAGCTTTTTGGAGTCCTTGATTTCTTCGTTGCAATAGTCGTGCGGCAAGATGACGGCAGCGGCACAAACGGGACCTGCCAGACAACCGCGCCCCACCTCGTCACAGCCGCATTCAATCAGAGGAGTGTCAGAAAAATGCGCTTTCAAACCCATAGCAGCAGAGCGTAAAAAGCGATGAGCAGCAGGTCGTGGAAGACAAACTTGCTCTTCTGGGTTGTGAGGATGCTGAAGAAAAGAGACAATGGAACAGTCATATAAATCAGGCAGTTGCGGAAGTTGAGCCCGGAGAGCAGAATCATGGCGGCGGTAACGGACATCAGGATGTTCAGAGAAACCAGATGGCGGCGCAGCATAATGGCTTTGTTGTCGTAAAAGAGTTTGAGCCGGATGCCGATGTACAGCACGCCGGCAACCAGATAGCCCGCAAAGATGTAGTCTTGCAACCGCAACTCCTTGAAATGACGGAAAAGGTCGAAAAAGCAGAGATTCCGGAACGATTCCAGCAGTTCGGGGACGCGCCCGATGAGGAAATAGATGCTGAAAAGGTAAATGAAGACAAACAGAAGACCGAAAAGGAAAATGGTGATTTTTTTGCCCTTGGAGTAATAGTGGTGCGCAATGAGCGACATGGTCATGAAAAGCAGCAGCCCGATGGCGGCAGGGTCAATGAGCGAAGCAATCCCCGTGAGGATCCCTGAAGTGAAAATCCGGTTGTTGACAATCTCTTTTTCCGATTGTGCCTTGGAATTGAAGACAATGATGATGGTCAAGAAGAGAACTGTGACGTGGGCGGGATCTAAATTGCTGGCAAACCCTCCGATGTTCAGCAGGAGAAGGAAAAACAGCGCAGGCATAAAGTTGCTGTTTTCGGAGAATCGGCTTGTGGAATAGAAACGCCAGATGAGCCAGGTTTCCGCAAACAGCATCAGGATGGCGGAGATTTTGCCGAAAACCGGCTTGGCGCTCCAGAATGTTCCGAGCAACTGGTAAAGCACGGGCTGGCCGTCGGCGGGGCAAACCGTGAGACCTGTGACAATGGAATATGCCGCCCAGCCAAAAAGCAAAACCAGCGCGATGACTTGAATGATGATATGTTTGCCGAGGCGATAGAACATTTTTCAAATTTGCGGCAAAAATACAAAAATGCTGCCACGTGGAATAAAATTGCTATTTTTGCGCCTTTTGTATTATTGAATAAAAATCATTTTTATGAAAACATATCGATTCACAGAAACTGCGCTCTTTTTGCTGACGCTCTTTTTGTTTTTATGCGGTAATCCGCTCAAAACCATCGCCCAAACAGACAGTACGACAGCAGAAAGCGACGTTGACCCTTGCGACACCATCGTGATTGCCCCAGACACGTTGCACTATTGTGTCTATCGTCTCAGCCTCCCGTTCGTGTATGGCGACAGCAGCCTGTCAGCACCTGGTTTTTATACGTTCCATTACCAGACCGTTGAAACGGGTTGCGACAGCACGGTAGTCGTTCATTTGAGAACGCAGGACTCTATAATTACCAATGCAGTGACAATATGCTCGCACGAACTGCCGTATATGGAACGCGATTCGGCACTCCACGAAACAAAAACCTATTCGTTTACCGTCCCGTCGTCGGTTGACGGCTGCGACTCGATCTATTTCCTCCGTCTTTTCGTCATTCAAACGCCCGTCCCGGCAATCCACGGCAATCCTTACCTCTGTTCGGGCGACTCGACGGTTCTTTATACAGACTCTTGCGCTTCTTGCACCTATCATTGGAGCACAGGGTCTGACAGCCTGTCAACCGTAATCACGGAGGCAGGAACCTATTCTCTTACGGTGTCTTCCAACGGATGTACGGCTACAGATTCCGTTGTGGTCAACGATGCCCTGAACCCCACAGTCAGCATTGAGGGCGACACGTCGATGTGTATAGGCGACCGGATAGAACTGGTTCTGCCCGACGGTTTGTCTTATCGCTGGAGCACGGGCGACACGTCAGCCCGCATACAGGTGGCTCCTACAACGGACACGCTCTTTACGGTCACAGGTGCAGACTCGCTGACGCACTGTTTCAGCAGCGACACGATAGCCGTGAGGGTTCATCCGTTGCCTGTCGCGCTCATCTCGGGAAGCCCTTTGGAGATTTGCGCGGGCGATAGCGTGCTGTTCAAAGCATCGGGCGGCGTGTCCTACGAGTGGTTCTCGGGCGAGCAGACAGACAGCATCTATGCCAAGAACGACGGAACCTATACTGTTGTCGCAACTAACGAATATGGCTGCAAAGACACAGCAAGCATCGTTCTCAAGGTGAACCCGCTGCCCATCATCGAAATTTCTGGGCAGACTGCTTTCTGCCGCGAGGAATCTACCACGGTGTCGCTGTCAGGTGCCGAAACCTACATCTGGAGCAACGGGTCTACGCAGACTTCGATAACGATAGCCACGCCCGGAATCTATACTGTTACCGGCACCGACAGCAAAGGATGCAAGTCAACGGTCTCGGTTGAACTTACTTACAGCGAAGTGCGTGCTTCGATAGCGGAACGCTACACCTATTGTCAGGGCAGCACGGTCACGTTGCGTGTGAAAGGCGACTCTACCAACACCTACAGATGGGACGACGGCAGCGTCGGCGACACGCTGGTGGTGTTAGAGGAGGGCACCTACCGGGTTTATGCCACCAATGCCTTGGGTTGCAGCACCTACCGGGAGGTTATTGTGAGAGAGTTGCCCATACCGACACCGTTGATTTCGTATGTCTATGGCAGTCAGGTGATATGTCAGGGAGGTAGCGTGACGCTGCGGGCCTCTGCTGTGGGTTCGCCGATAGCTTCTCGCTATGAATGGAACACAGGCGCCACTTCCAACACCATCAATGTGAGGGAAGAGGGAGTCTATTCCGTCAAAGTCACGGCAGCCAACGGCTGTTCGGCTGTGACATCAGAGTCTATCATTGTCAACCCGAGTCCCGAGGTCAGCATTTTGGCGCCGTCGTCGGTTTGCGTGGGCAATAACGCCACTTTGTATGCGTCGTGCTCCACAGGGCGCACGTTCTCTTGGTCTGGCGGCCAATCCACCCAAACCATCACGGTGCAGCCTGATGCCGGAACCAGCTACTATATGGTGACGGTTGTAGATAACAACAACTGCTCCGCCACTGCCACCGCCACCCTTACGGCTATCGCATCCCCCTCGGTCTATATCAACAGTATGGTCAACGGCAGCGCTTCTATCTGCCGCGGCGACACCATCACTCTCACAGCCAGCAATGGCGCACGCTACCAATGGAACAACGGCATGACGACCCGCACGATTTCGGCGACAACGGCAGGCATCTATACGGTGACGGTTTACAACGAGGGCGGCTGCCCCGGTTCCAGCACGCTCGAACTCTCCATTTTGCCGTTGCCCGTGGCATCTATAACCGAACACAAGACAATATGCAGCGGCCAGACCGCCACTTTGACGGCTTCCGGCAGTTCGGGATATGTTTATAGTTGGTCTAACAGCAGCAGTACCAATCAGATAGAAACGGGTATTGCCGGCGATTATACCGTCACTGTCACGAACACGAACGGCTGCCACATAGAACTCGGCACACGGCTGACCGTCAATGAGGTGCCTCGCGTCTCTGTCACGGGCAATCTTTCCATCTGTGCCGGCACGGTCTCTCAACTCACCGCCCACGCTGACGAGCCGTGCAGTTATGTTTGGAGCACAGGCGATAACAACAGCAATATAACCGTCAGCGCTACCGGCACCTACCGGGTTACCGCCCAAAACAGCGCGGGCTGCAGCAGCACGGCATCGGCGAGCGTGCAGGTGCATCCGTTGCCTGTGCCGCAGATTGCCGGCAACACCTCCATCTGCAAGGGAAGCGGCACGGTGCTCACCGCCACGGGCGGCGTGTCCTATGTGTGGTCGGACGGCACGTCAGGCAGCCGAATATCCGTAAATCCCAATTCAACGCTCGTCTATACGGTGACGGTCACCGACCAGTACGGCTGCAGGGCCAGCGCTTCAGAGACCGTGACGGTGAAAGTGATACCGTCGGTTCACATCTCAGGCACGCCTTCATTCTGTGCGGGCGGCTCTACCGTCTTGACGGCTACGGGCGGTTCTGACTATCTGTGGTCAAACGGCGCCAACACGAACAGCATATCTGTTAGCGCGGCCGGCCTCTATGCCGTGACCGCCACCAACTCCAACGGCTGCCAGAACAGCGCTTCTGTCAATGTTGCTGCATTGGATCTTCCTGTCGTTAATGTGACGGGCAAGTCTTTTGTCTGCCCGGGCGAGCAAGACACCCTCACGGCCAGCGGCGCGGCACGCTATGTGTGGAGCACGGGCGAGTCTGGAAACGAGATACTTGCCATGCCGGCGCAGACCACCGTCTATACGGTGACGGGCTATGCCCAGAACGGATGCTCATCTATGGTTTCAAAGACGGTGAATGTGGAAGATGTGGAGAATGTGCAGATCAACGGCATTACGGAAATATGCCGCGGCGATACAGCGGTGCTGACGGCCAGCGGCGGCGTCACCTACCGCTGGGGCGACGGCTCAACCGCCAACAGCATAAAGGTGACCCGGAGCGGCAGTTATACCGTTGAGGCCGCCTCCGATGCGGGATGCGTGGGATATGCTTCCGTTGCCGTGACGGTGCAGCCTACGCCTATGCTTTCCGTCTCCGGAATTTTCTCGCTTTGCGACGATGAAACGACGACCCTGACGGCTGACGGCGGCGACAGTTACCTCTGGAGCACAGGGTCGCAACAGAATACGGTTACCATCCACGAAGCCGGCACTTACTCCGTGACGGCCTATAACACCTACGGCTGCGTTGCCGACACCACTTTCGCCGTGACAGCATTGCCCACGCCCCAAGCGGTAATCTCGGGCAATGCCGACGTGTGTGCGGGCGAGTCAGGCACGCTGACGGTGACGGAAGCGGCCCAATATAGGTGGAACACCGGAGAGACCAGCCAAACGATTGTCATAACGCCTACTGAAGCCGCCGACTATTATGTTACGGTGACCAATGCTTATGGCTGTGTCAATACGGCGCATACAATGGTGAATGTCAATCCGAGATACCAGAATCATTATACGGCCGAAATCTGTCAAGGAGAATCGTATCACCTGTACGGCTTCGACATACCCACGCAGGACGAGGCCGGCGTGTTCTTGTTTACCGACAGTCTGCAGAGCATAAACGGCTGCGACAGCATATTGTCGCTCACCCTCACCGTAAAGCCGCTGCCGGTCATCAACGGCACGATACAGGGGCAGGAACTTATCGGCAGCTATGGCAATTATTACTACTATCTGTCTGATGTGGAGAACACCAATGTGTTTGAGTGGAGCATCTCTAACCCGCATTGGACGCTCTCGACCAGTACCGTGAACAGCGTGTTCTTGGATGTGCAGACATCAGGAAGAGGAGAACTGGTTGTAAAAGCGGTCAATTCGTGCGGATACAAGGAGGCAAGACTTAACATCAGCTGCAATGTGGGCATCGACGAGTTTGTCAACGAGACGCAAATCCTGGCGTATCCGAATCCTGTGAGCCAGACCCTGAACATCCGCTTTGAGAACGCCGTCACAACGGCGGCGCAGGTGCAGATGATCGACAACGCAGGAAGATGCGTGTTTGCATCGCAAGTGACGCAAGAGCAGATGCAGATCGACTGCACACGCTTTGCGGCAGGAGTCTATACGCTCCGCATCCTCGACGAGAACGGCACGGATTTGGATGCCCGTAAAGTCATTGTCAGAAAATAACAGAAGAAAAGATCAATTATATCAATCCGAAACGTAATAGAAGCATGGATTACAACTATCGTGAAATTGAAGCCAAGTGGCAAAAGAAATGGAAAGACGCTAAAATCTACAAAACTGAAATAGACCATTCCAGGCCTAAGTATTATGTGTTGGATATGTTTCCTTATCCTTCAGGGGCAGGTCTCCATGTGGGGCATCCGCTCGGATATATCGCCTCAGACATCTATTCGCGCTATAAACGCCAGAAAGGGTACAATGTGCTGCATCCGATGGGCTATGACGCCTTTGGCTTGCCGGCCGAACAATATGCAATCCAGACCGGACAGCACCCCTCCGTCACAACGGAGATCAATGCGAAACGTTACCGCGAACAACTCGACAAGATAGGTTTCAGTTACGATTGGGACAGGGAGTTCAAGACTTGCGACCCCGAATACTACAAATGGACCCAATGGACGTTCATACAGCTTTTCAACAGCTATTATTGTTATCAGGCCGACCAGGCCCGTCCTATTGACGAACTCAAGGAGGCGTTTTCCAAACAAGGCACGCAGGGACTTGACGTTGCCTGTACGGAGCCGATGACGTTTACAGCAGACGAGTGGAACGGCAAGAGCGAGGCGGAGCAGCAGGCTGTGCTGATGAACTACAGGCTGGCTTACTTGGCTGACACTTGGGTAAACTGGTGCGCCGGACTAGGCACGGTGCTGGCCAACGACGAAGTCGTAAACGGGCTGTCAGTGCGCGGCGGCTTCCCGGTAGAACGCAAACTTATGAAACAGTGGATACTGCGTGTGTCGGCATACGCTGAAAGGTTGCTTAAGGGGCTTGAGAATGTGGAGTGGACGGACTCGCTGAAAGAGATACAGCGCAACTGGATAGGACGCAGCGAAGGCGCCTATATCCGTTTCGGCATCGCCGGTCAAGACAGCCAAACCCTCGACATCTTCACCACCCGCCCAGACACAATATTCGGGGTCTCCTTCATGACCATTTGTCCGGAACACGAACTTATACAACAATTGACCATGCCCGAGCAGCGCGATGAGGTGGAGAACTATGTGAAATGGGCGCGCAACCGCTCCGAGACGGAACGGCAGAGCGACGGACATAAGGTTACAGGCGTGTTCACGGGTTCGTATGCAGTGAACCCGATGACCGGCGAAAATGTGCCGGTATGGATATCGGCATACGTGCTGCAAGGCTACGGCACCGGTGCCTTGATGGCGGTGCCTGCGCACGACAGCCGCGACTATGCCTTTGCCAAGCATTTCAACCTCCCGATACGGCAGGTTGTCGCCGGCGGTGACATCGACAAAGAGGCATTCGAGGCTAAAGACGGCATCTGCGTGAATTCCGGATTCCTCGACGGCATGACAGTCAAGGAGGCAGGTAAGGCCGTCATCAGCAAAATCAAAGAGATGGGTATAGGTTACGGCACGGTAAATTACCGGCTCCGCGATGCTATCTTCAGCCGCCAGCGCTATTGGGGAGAACCGTTCCCCGTTTATTACAAAGACGGCATGCCCTATACTATCCCCGAAGACGAACTGCCTGTAACTCTGCCCGAAATCGACCGCTTTCAGCCTACCGAGACGGGCGAGCCGCCGCTGGCCCGTGCCAAAGATTGGACCTACAAGGGTTACAGAATGGAGTACAACACTATGCCTGGATTTGCGGGCTCGTCAGGTTACTATCTGCGCTATATGGATCCGCACAACGACAAGGCCTATTTTTCGCAAGAAGCCGTACAGTATTGGCGCAATGTCGATTTGTATGTGGGCGGCGCAGAACATGCTACCGGACATCTCATCTATTCCAGGTTTTGGAACAAGTTCCTCTTTGATATCGGCTTGAGTTGCGAGGAGGAACCTTTCAGAAAACTCATCAATCAGGGCATGATTCAGGGACGCTCCAATTTCGTCTATCGTATTGTCGGCACCAACCGTTATGTCTCATTCGGACTGAAAAACCAATACGACGTCACCCCGATCCATGTGGATGTCAATATCGTACACAATGACATACTGGACACGGAAGCGTTCCGGAAATGGATGCCCGACTTTGCAGATGCGGAATTTGTGCTCGAAAACGGCCAGTATGTCTGCGGCTGGGAGGTCGAAAAGATGTCAAAGTCGAAATACAACGTGCAGAATCCCGACAACCTTATCGAGAAATACGGAGCCGACACGTTGCGGATGTACGAGATGTTTCTTGGTCCTGTCGAGATGGCCAAGCCCTGGGACACCAATGGCATTGAGGGCGTGGCGCGCTTTATCCGCAAGTTCTGGAAACTCTATAACAGCAACGGCGGCCAGTGGTGCATCTCCGAGGATGAGCCCACGCGCGAGGAGTACAAGGTTCTGCACAAGACTATCAAGAAAATTGAGGAAGACAACGAGAAATTCTCATTCAATACGGCCGTCAGTGCTTTTATGATCTGCACTAACGAGTTGATGGAACTGCATTGCTGCAAACGCAAGATCCTGGAGCCGCTTTGCGTGCTGATGTCGGCATACGCTCCCCACGTAACCGAA
>CAVIPZ010000001.1:23298-36670 GCA_963644715.1 bacterium
GAAACTTCTGTGCTGTTGGCCGATTTTCCGAAATACGACGAGTCGTACTTGCACGAAACGGAGTTCACGTATCCGGTTTCCATCAATGGCAAGATGAGACTCAAACTTCCGTTCCCCGTGGATGCCGTTGCCGCTGACGTGGAGCCGGTGCTGCTCGCCAATCCCGAAGTTCAACGTTGGCTCAACGGTGCGACACCCAAGAAAATAATATTTGTACCCAAGCGCATCATCAACATTGTATGCTGATAATGCGCCGGCATAAAATATGAAACAGAAAGACTTTGTCTTCAACCTTTGTATCCTTCTGTTCCTGAATCTGCTGATCAAGCCGTTCTGGCTGTTCGGCATCGATATCGGGGTGCAGAACAGGGTAGGTGCGGCCGATTACGGCATGTATTTTGCCCTGTTCAATTTCACCTACCTGTTCAACATCCTGTTGGATATGGGCACTACCAACTACAACAACTGCAGCGTGGCTCGTCAGGCGCAACTGCAGGAGAAGCAGTTGTCGGGCATTGTCACCCTGCGTTTCCTGCTGGGTGCGGTCTATATGACCGTTGTGTTTGTGCTGGCATTGGTTGTCGGATACCGGGGGCTGCAACTGAAACTGCTGTTCTGGACTGCAATAAACCAGTTTTTGAATGCTTTTATGCTATATCTGCGTTCCAACGTCTCGGCGCTTATGATGTTCAAGACCGACAGTGTGCTTTCGGTGCTGGACAGATTGCTGATGATCCTGTTTTGTGGCATCCTGCTGTGGGGCAATGTTTTGAAGCAGCCGTTCCGTATCGAATGGTTCGTTTATTGCCAAACGGCGGCATATGTGCTGGCTATACTTGCAGCATCGCTCATAGTCGTGTCGCACACCCGCTTACGCCGGCTCAGTTGGGACTGGACCTTTTTCAAAACTGTGTTGCGCAACAGCCTGCCGTTTGCCACGCTCACCCTGCTGATGTCGTGCTATTACCGCATCGACTCAGTTATGATAGAGCGCATGTTGCCTGAGAATGTAGCTGCGGCGCAGGCCGGCGTTTATGCTTCAGCGTTCCGCCTGCTCGATGCTTTGGTGATGGTGGCGTATCTTTTTTCTGTCATACTGTTGCCGCTGTTTTCAAGAATGATTGCCCGAAAAGAGAACCTGCGCCCGATAATCAAGACCTCCTTTTCGTTGCTTTTTGTGTTCTGTTGCAGTGCCGTCACGATACTGTTTGCCTACCGCCAGCCGCTTATGGAACTGCTCTATCACAATCATATTGAGGAGAGTGTGCAGGTGTTCTCTGTGTTGCTTTTCAGCATTGTGCCCATATCGTTCACCTATCTTTTCGGAACTTTGTTGACGGCAAACGGCAATATGAAAAAGCTGAACATAACCGCGGCAGTTGGCATTGTTGTGAACGTAACCATAAACCTGTTGCTTATACCGAGAATCGCGGCGTGTGGCGCTGCTGTGGCGGGGGTGTGTACACAGGCGGTTGTTTGTATTGTGGAAACGGTGCTGGCCGCCAAAGCGTTGCGGCTACCGTTGCGGATGTTCCCGTGGCTTTCGTGCGGAATGTTTTCCGTATTGTTGGCAGTTGTGACGGCCATGTGCCATCGTTTCCTGCATTGCCACGTGTTAGTTGCGCTGACGGCGCTGGCAATTGCGGCACTGGGTATCGGATTTGCCACAAGGCTGATACAGGTCAAGCAAATGCGCGACTTTGAAAGCGAGGGCGAGGGGGTGTCAGACTTTAGACTTTAGTTGTCAGACCTTGGAGGCGTTACGCGCATTTTTTAAAACGAAAAAAGCAAAACGGGAAAATACAGTTTTCCTTTGCCCGATCAATAAAAAAACAATATAAAATCTTGTAGTACACATTGGCACAAACTGCAATTGCCAAAACACTGATGCAGCGACAAAAACAGGACTGATAGGTCAAAGTTTGGTCAGGCGGCCGGTAATGCTTTGGGCGTGATGAGTACTTTGTCGATGCGGTTGTGGTCAATGTCCACAATCTCAATGTGGTAATTGAGAAAGTCGAAATTGTCGCCAATTTCGGGGGTCTTTTCAATGTGATCCAGCACAAAACCTGCCACGGTCGAGTAGTCCACCTCGTCAAAATCGATTTCAAATCCGTTGATGACATCCAAAAGGACATCGATAGGGGCGTTGCCGTTCACAAGCACCGAATTGTCGTCGCGCACAAAAATGTCAGGCTCCACGATTTCCTCCTCTTCCGGAATCTCACCCACAATGTTTTCCATAATGTCATGCAGCGTGACGATGCCCTCCAGTTCGCCGAACTCGTTGAGAACCACACTGAAATAGATCTGCTCTTTGCGGAATTCGTTGAGGATGTCTTGCGCGTCGGTAGTGTCGGAGAATACCAACGGCTTGAACAGCATATCATTGACGGGAGTGCCGTCGTGTTTGATCTCGTGCATAAAGTACTCTTTCACATTCAGCGCGCCTAAATAGTTCTCGATGTGCTTGTTGCAGACCAGCACCTTGCTGCTTTTGAAAGTGAAAAGTTGGGCGGTGAATTCCTCTTTCGGGAGGTTGCAGTCAATCCATTCCACCTCTGAACGGTGCGTCATGATATGTTTGGCGCGCTTGTCGGCAAAATAGAACACCTTTTCGTGTATTTCGTTCTGGTCCTCTTCAATGACCCCCGACTCTTCTGCTTCTTTGAGCATGTTCTTGATTTCGTCTTCCGTGATGCGGTTGTCGTTATGCTTGATGCCCAAAATCTTGTTGACGATTTTGGTGGTTCCGGAAAGCAGTTTGACGACAGGGCTGAAAATACGGCTGATGACGAGCATGACGGGCGCCACGCGCAAAGAGGCCCGCTCGGGGTTGGAGAGCGCGACCGTCTTCGGCACCAACTCACCAAACACAATAGTGATGAACGTGACCAGCAGTATGCTGACAATCACGGCCGTGGTCTGGGCGGCCGCAGTCGGCATCTTCATCCATTCCAGCAACGGCACAAAATATTTGGCCACCGCGCTGCCCCCAATGAAACCGTTGATCAAGCCTATCAAGGTGATGCCGACTTGTATGGAGGCCAGAAAATCCTCCTGCTCTTCCTGCAACTTCAAGGCAAAACGCACCCCTTTCCGGTGCTTGTCGGCATATTGCTCAATGCGCGCTTTCTTGAACGAGACAATGGCAATTTCGCTGAGCGAGAAAAAACCGTTGAGCAATATCAGAAGCAGGATTATCAGTATGTCCATGTGTTATCGTTGTTTTTGCTGCAAGTCACGCCGGTTTTGCTCGATGTATTTGAAATACAAGAACAAATCACAGGAGACAATGACGAGGTTCAGGGCATACAGCCAGACGACCCAGTTGCCAGGCTCGTTTACGAGTTTGTGGATGATGCCGAAAATATAACCGATGATGATGATGATCATGAAAAAAGGGCTTTTGCCGATGACAATTTTGGTTTTCAGTGCTTTGACGATGGATACCGGCCAGCTGCAGGCGAAGCAGACAAGCATGATGATTTCAAAGATGTATTTTGTCATAGTATGAAGAGAAATGTTAGTATGTCGTTGATATACACTATAATATGCTTCCAATTGTGGTCTGTGCGAACAGCGGCAAAGATACACTATTTTTCATAACCAAAACCAGTGAATATTGTTGCAGGTCTTGCCAAAATCGCTATTTTTGCGGCTCGAATGTGATGTGCAGGCGAGGCTTGAAGCAGATGGGGAATGGATATGGCTTTAAGCATTTTTGACGGGTTTCCTGTGCAACAAGCGGCCTTCATATTCGTTCAATAGACGATGTTATAATGCAAAAACTGATTTTATGCAAGATATGAGACTTGAAACAGGAAAGAAGAAAAACGCGGCGCTGCTGCTGGCATTGCTGTGCTTGACCTTGGCATCTCCAAAAACTTTTGCCCAAAGTTCATACACATACCGCTGCTGGGATCCGAGCACGCATCCCGAAGACAGAGAACTCTCTTTTATGAATCTCGGCGATGCATCGCACCCTTATGTGAAATGCCGGAAAGGGAGTTCCTATAATAATTTCAATAACGAGGCCGCTTCGATAGGCACGAGCGTGACCTCAACTCACAAACTCATCACGGCCCAGGCCGATGACCCTACAAGATGTTATCAGTCGGGTAACACGTATCCGCACGAGCCCGTACTTCCGCCCGCATGGGACGGCGACCCTAACCACCGCCTCGACAAGGTTATACAAATCGGCTGCTACAAAGAACAGAGCCCTTGCACCAAAAGCGCTGAAATAGAATATTGGTTCAAGCCGCAGATAGACTCCAGCGTGCTGCTCATCTATTTCTCGTTCTCTGAACAGGATGTGAACGACCACGGCAGCGGCATGTCAGGCGGCGGCGGTGGCTGCAAGAACCCCCGTTTCTACATCGAGGTGCTGGATGCCGCCACAGGCAACCTCATCTCAGGCGGCTACTACAAGAACAAGACCTCCTCGTGCGAACCCGGCACTACCAACAATACCAACTGGCCCTACAACCGTTTCCTCGCCGTCCCCAGCGGAGTGGATGCAAGCAACGATTGCAACTCTACGCCCGACGACTACGGCATCACCACCTACTATTGGGCTTATCCGGAGGCTACTCCCACGACTTTCAATATGAGGGTCTGCCCGAGAACCCAAGTGCAGTCGCCCGCCGACGGAGGTGACAGCCGCGTTTCTATCAAGTGGTTCGAGTACAAGCCGTTGGCATTTGACCTCACCTCGTATGCCGAGCAGGGCAGGGCGGTAAAGTTGCGCATCAGAACGCAGGCATGCAGTTGTACTGCCCACTGGGCATACGGCTTGTTCGCCGCCAAGATGGTGTCCGGGAAGATCAACGTGGATGCGTGCGGCGACGAGCCCATCACGCTGTCGGTGCCGTGGGGCTTCAACGAGCCTACCTACACCTGGAAGCGCGGGCAGGTGGATGTCACTACCGGCCTCGTGAACGAGAGCACCGTCCGCGCGCTCGACATGGAGGGCGACGGCATCGGGGGCAGCGTCTATGACGTGGTGCTCGACCGTGCCGCCGGCGCCCGCATCTATCCGTACTACCGCTGCGAGATGAAGTCCTACACGGGCGTGCCGTTCACCTACGAGGCCTACATCAAGAGCTACTACATAGAGCCGAAGTTCACTTACGAACAGGTGGTTGACCCTGACAACCCTTGCCAGCACGTGATCCAGTTCACCAGCGAGAGCCGCATCGGCGAGGTGACGCCCCACAACAACGACGCCAACTACGACACCACCTGGCAGCGTCCCGTGAAGCGCATAGAGTGGTTCTACCAGAAAGACGACGGCAGTTTCGAAGCTTTCGGCACGGGTGACACCATGCCGCGGGTGAACTTCTCAACCGCATCCGGCATCAACCTTGACAACTTCGACTTTGACAACGACTCGATAACGATAAAGCTGGTGATTCAGGACTCGCTGCAGAAGTGCAGCGACACGCTGCTGCAGAACATCGCGCTTGACCCCTCGTTTGTGAACGTCGGCCGCTCGGACACTTCGACGGTGATCTGCGAGAGCCAGCTGCCGTGGTTCTACAACCGCGCCAAGTACCAGGAGACGTACCGCTTTGACCGCGCCGGCACGATGGAGTGCCGCATCGGCGAGGACTTCGGCGACAAGTCGTGGAACGGATGCGACAGCATCGTGACGGTGACGCTGCGAGTGACGACGCCCGAGGTGGAGATCATAGAGCTCGGCGACTACTGCGACTCATTCCGGACGGTGCTCAGCGTGGTGCCGGTGGCGGGGTCCGACTTTGAGGCGGACGAGATCAATGTGAAGAGGTGGAACGGCGATTCTCTGACCACGGGCCGCCTGCTGACGGTGGAGCGCGCGGGCATGTACACGGCCGAGGTGGAAATCGGGGAGACGGGCTGCTCCACGTCGGCGACCTACCGGATAGCCGCCTGCAAGCCATTCATGAACCTGCCGAACACGATAACGCCGTCGAACCGTGACGGGATGAACGACTGCTTCGAGATACCGCAGAAAGACCTGATCAAGTCGCTGGAGTTCACGGTGTTCAACCGCGCGGGTCAGGTGGTGTACCATACCAAGGACGTGAACTTCAAGTGGTGCGGCGGCTACCAGAACGAGGACTTGCCTGACTATTCAGGCAACGGCTCCAACGATGACAGGTGGAACAACCAGGTGTATGTATATACCTTGAAGATAGTGGATTACAACGGCAAGCCCTATCCGGTCATCAAGGGCTCGATACTTGTGATGTAAACAGGCGCGGCCTTTTGCGGAAAATGCTATTTTTGCCGCCTGTACGGAAAGTGCAGGCGGCAATTTTTGTCTCGGCTATCAAACTGAACAATATGATTGCCTTATCGTTGGAAAAATCTGCAACATAAAGCCTGGCTGTTTCGTCTCAATTACTGGAACCGGCCTTTAACAACAGGCTCTTAATTTTTGAAAACCGATAAAAATGAAAGATACGAGATCTGAAACTGGAAAGAAGAGAAGAGCGCTGCTGCTGGCATTGCTGTGCTTGACCTTGGCAACTGCAGAAACTTTTGCGCAAAGTTCATACACCTATCGCTGTTGGGATCCGAGCACGCATCCCGAAGACAGAGAGTTCAGCTTTATGACGCTCGGTGATGCAGAACATCCATACGTCAAATGCGGGACCGGAACAAGCACGAGCAGTTATAATTCCACTCCCGGGATTCAAGGGTCTGGGGTTACCTCTTCGCATCGTATTATCACAACGCAATCTAACGACCCCACGCGGTGTACACCTGGAGCCGGCGGCACATACAATCATGAGCCCGTACTTCCGCCCGCATGGGACGGTGACCCTAACCACCGTCTCGACAAGGTTATACAGGTGGGATGCTATACCTGCAACAACGGATCTTATAGTTGTGTCTGTTCTAAAAACACGGAAACAGAATATTGGTTCAAACCGCAGATAGATTCCAGCGTGTTGCTGATCTATTTCTCGTTTTCTGAGGAGGATGTCTATTATCATGACTGCGATTATAATCCTCGTTTCTACATCGAGGTGCTGGATGCCGCCACAGGCAACCTCATCTCGGGCGGATACTACAAGAACAAGACCTCCTCGTGCGAACCCGGCACTACCAACAATACCAACTGGCCCTACAACCGTTTCCTCGCCGTCCCCAGCGGAGTGGATGCAAGCAACGATTGCAACTCTACGCCCGACGACTACGGCATCACCACCTACTATTGGGCTTATCCGGAGGCTACTCCCACGACTTTCAATATGAGGGTCTGCCCGAGAACCCAAGTGCAGTCGCCCGCCGACGGAGGTGACAGCCGCGTTTCTATCAAGTGGTTCGAGTACAAGCCGTTGGCATTTGACCTCACCTCGTATGCCGAGCAGGGCAGGGCGGTAAAGTTGCGCATCAGAACGCAGGCATGCAGTTGTACTGCCCACTGGGCATACGGCTTGTTCGCCGCCAAGATGGTGTCCGGGAAGATCAACGTGGATGCGTGCGGCGACGAGCCCATCACGCTGTCGGTGCCGTGGGGCTTCAACGAGCCTACCTACACCTGGAAGCGCGGGCAGGTGGATGTCACTACCGGCCTCGTGAACGAGAGCACCGTCCGCGCGCTCGACATGGAGGGCGACGGCATCGGGGGCAGCGTCTATGACGTGGTGCTCGACCGTGCCGCCGGCGCCCGCATCTATCCGTACTACCGCTGCGAGATGAAGTCCTACACGGGCGTGCCGTTCACCTACGAGGCCTACATCAAGAGCTACTACATAGAGCCGAAGTTCACTTACGAACAGGTGGTTGACCCTGACAACCCTTGCCAGCACGTGATCCAGTTCACCAGCGAGAGCCGCATCGGCGAGGTGACGCCCCACAACAACGACGCCAACTACGACACCACCTGGCAGCGTCCCGTGAAGCGCATAGAGTGGTTCTACCAGAAAGACGACGGCAGTTTCGAAGCTTTCGGCACGGGTGACACCATGCCGCGGGTGAACTTCTCAACCGCATCCGGCATCAACCTTGACAACTTCGACTTTGACAACGACTCGATAACGATAAAGCTGGTGATTCAGGACTCGCTGCAGAAGTGCAGCGACACGCTGCTGCAGAACATCGCGCTTGACCCCTCGTTTGTGAACGTCGGCCGCTCGGACACTTCGACGGTGATCTGCGAGAGCCAGCTGCCGTGGTTCTACAACCGCGCCAAGTACCAGGAGACGTACCGCTTTGACCGCGCCGGCACGATGGAGTGCCGCATCGGCGAGGACTTCGGCGACAAGTCGTGGAACGGATGCGACAGCATCGTGACGGTGACGCTGCGAGTGACGACGCCCGAGGTGGAGATCATAGAGCTCGGCGACTACTGCGACTCATTCCGGACGGTGCTCAGCGTGGTGCCGGTGGCGGGGTCCGACTTTGAGGCGGACGAGATCAATGTGAAGAGGTGGAACGGCGATTCTCTGACCACGGGCCGCCTGCTGACGGTGGAGCGCGCGGGCATGTACACGGCCGAGGTGGAAATCGGGGAGACGGGCTGCTCCACGTCGGCGACCTACCGGATAGCCGCCTGCAAGCCATTCATGAACCTGCCGAACACGATAACGCCGTCGAACCGTGACGGGATGAACGACTGCTTCGAGATACCGCAGAAAGACCTGATCAAGTCGCTGGAGTTCACGGTGTTCAACCGCGCGGGTCAGGTGGTGTACCATACCAAGGACGTGAACTTCAAGTGGTGCGGCGGCTACCAGAACGAGGACTTGCCTGACTATTCAGGCAACGGCTCCAACGATGACAGGTGGAACAACCAGGTGTATGTATATACCTTGAAGATAGTGGATTACAACGGCAAGCCCTATCCGGTCATCAAGGGCTCGATACTTGTGATGTAAACAGGCGCGGCCTTTTGCGGAAAATGCTATTTTTGCCGCTTTGAAAAAAATAAAGGTAATGTCACAGTATCTTTCTGAAAACGTCAGCAAAATCACGACAAACACGCTGCAGCGAATGAAAAGCAAAGGCGAACGTATTGCAATGCTGACAGCATACGATTATTCAATTGCAACCTTGCTGGATATGGCTAAGATTGACGTGATTCTGGTCGGAGATTCCGCAGCCAATGTGATGGCCGGTTACCGGACAACGTTGCCAATTACGCTCAACGAGATGATTTACCATGCCTCATCCGTGGTCCGCGCCGTTAAAAGGGCTTTGGTGGTTGTGGATATGCCTTTCGGCACCTACCAAGGCAATTCTAAGGAAGCGCTCAACTCGGCTGTCCGCATTATGAAAGAGTCGGGCGCAGATGCTGTCAAACTGGAAGGCGGCTCTGAAGTGTTGGAGTCTATTGACCGAATTTTGAGTGCAGGCATCCCCGTGATGGGACATCTTGGTCTTACGCCGCAGTCTATCAACAAGTTCGGCACTTACGCGGTAAGGGCAACCACCGAAGATGAGGCAGCGAAACTGGTTGAGAATGCCTTGCTGCTTGAAAAACACGGCTGCTTCTCGCTGGTGCTGGAAAAGATACCGGCCACATTGGCCAAGACGGTTACCGAAAAGCTGACGATTCCTACGATCGGCATCGGTGCCGGCGGTGCAACCAGCGGCCAGGTTCTCGTTTTTCATGACATGATGGGCATTACGCAGCAGTTCTCGCCGCGCTTCTTGCGCCGCTACCTCAACTTGAGCGAGGAAATTGTAGGGGCAATCGAGCATTATATTGAGGATGTCAAAAACTGCAATTTCCCTAATGAATCCGAGCAGTATTGACCAGACAATGCGCCTTTTGGACGGGCGTGTGCTTTATGAGGACAACCATCTGCTGATATTGAACAAGAAAGCAGGCGAGATTGTTCAAGGCGACAAATCGGGAGACGAGCCGTTGCTGGAACTTGCACGCTGCTATATCCGCGAAAAGTGCCATAAGACGGGGAATGTGTTCTGTGGCCTTGTTCACCGCATCGACAGACCGGTAAGCGGCGCTGTGGTCTTTGCCAGAACTTCAAAGGCTCTTACCAGAATGAACGAATTGGTAAAACAACGCCGCATCAGCAAGGTGTATTGGGCGATAGTGGAGGGCGTTCCGGCTGCAGAAGAGGCTACGCTGGTGCATTATATGCAAAAAAACGAGCGGACAAATAAAAGTTATGTGTCCGAAACCGGGAAGCAGGGTTGGCAGCGAGCCGAACTTAAATACTTGCTTGTCGGAAAGTCAGAGCGTTATAGTCTTCTTGAGGTTGAATTGCATACAGGACGGCATCATCAGATCAGGGCGCAGCTGGCAGCGGTGGGGCATCCTATAAAAGGGGATGTCAAGTACGGCGCACGACGCGCTTGCGAAGACGGGTCAATAATGCTTCATGCCCGGGCTCTCCGTTTTGAGCACCCGGTATCGCATCAGGATGTTTCTGTCATTGCCGAACCTTTCAGTCCGTTGTTCAGAAAGATTGGCGGATTAGAAGAATGATATGATTCCGTTGCGGAAAGGTTGCTGGGGAGGATTTTTAGAGTTTTTTCAGGTCTTTGATTCGATAACTGCCGAATTTTGACCTTTTGATGGCTGGATTGTAAAAGATCTCGTCCGACTGTATCTGTTTTTTGCCGAAAACAAATTCCGCAATGAAATTGTCAATCAGATTGAACTCTCGAGGATAGATTCCGGCCACCTCATGTGCCAGTCCTGTGTATCTGCGGATGTGGAAAGGATAACCGAATTTGCTGAAACGCTTGGCCAAAGCGTTGCTGCCGAACATGCCCTGATTGAAAATGCGAATCTGCTTGTACGGCACGAGATGGTCTTCAGTGCCATGACACAACAGGGTTGGGGCAGGCGGCTGAATGCGGTATTTGACTTTGCCTTTGCGCGACAAAATGCTGCCCGAAAAGGAGATGACTCCGGCATACCGGAAAGTGTCGGGGAGAAGTTCTGTGCCGTGAATACGGTTGCCGAGAAAATAGTCGGCCTGCAGCACAGTGATGGCTCCGGCACTGCTGCCGAGAGTCACGATGTGGCTCGGATTGATTTGGAAGTCAGGACGCTGCTGAAAGTTGTCAAGGATAAAGCCGGTGGCGGAAATCAGGTCCTCACCCGCCATGTCAATGGCATTCTTGAATTTTTCCAATCCTGAAATCAAGGTGTAGTTTTTGAATCCTTTCAGGCCGAGCCGGTAGTCGATGGCGATGACCACCCAGCCTTTGTCGTTGTAATACTGTTGCAGTTTTGTGATCTGATGGTCATCACGCGCTCCCGATACAAAACCGCCTCCGAAAACGAAAACCATACAGCTGTGTTCTTCGTTTTGTTGTTGCGGCACATAAACGTCCATCAAAAGATGGCTGGTGTCTTTGACGGCATATTCAAAAGTCAATTTCTGCTGCGGATAGACCGTGCAGACAATCAAAAAGAATAGTGATGTAATGATGATTTTTCTGTTCATCTAATTGATTCTAAACAGATTAAGCGGAAAGTGAGGGATTCGAACCCCCGGAAGTTGTGACACTTCGGCGGTTTTCGAAACCGCTGCCTTCAGCCACTCGGCCAACTTTCCGTGAGCCATTTTCAATAGCGGCTGCAAAAATACAAAATTTTTCTTGCCGCCGTCATTTTTTTGCAATATACATTATGCAGGTTCCGAATGTGAATCTGCGGCAGTTGACGGAAGTGAATCCAATGCGGTGCAACAACGGTACAATGATGTCCTCTTTCGGAAATTTGATTATGGATTCAGGCAGGTAACGATAGGCTTTTCCGTTTCCGGAGATGATTTTTCCGATGATTGGCAAAATGAGGCGTGCGTAAAGCCGGAAGCATTTTCCCGGGAATTTGCGGTCAGGGTACGAGAGTTCCAATATGACCATAAAGCCCCCTGTTTTCAACACGCGGTGCATCTCGGCAAGGCCAACCTCTAAATGTTCAAAGTTGCGGATGCCGAAGGCTACGCTGACTCTGTCGAAACTGTCTGCCGCAAAGTCGAGCGCCTCGCAGTCGCCTTGGCGGAAGTTGATGTTTCCTTTTGCCTTTTCGCGCGCCACTGCAAGCATGTTCTCAGATAGGTCAATGCCGGTCATGCGACTGCCTGCAGGGGCTTTTCGGGCGGCGGCAATGGCAAAATCGCCTGTGCCCGTGGCAACGTCAAGCATATCTATCGGTTTCGGCGTGTCTGTCAATATGCATACGGCACGAGCCCTCCAAATGCGGTCAGTGCCGAATGAAAGCACATGGTTGAGCAAGTCATAATGTGGCGCAATGTCGTCAAACATTGCTTTTATCATTTTTCTGGATGGCATAGCATTAGGATATAAGGTAGGGTAGCCCGGCGAGCAGAGAGAACGCGAATGTTGATATTACCAACATCGGCAGGTATCTGTCAAGTTGTTTGCCCGACTTTTTCCAAACGCCGGCAAGATGTTTTGCAAATAGTGGAATCGTAAGAAGATAGAGCAGATTCCAGCCGGTATGGAAGTTGCAAGCCGTAAAGATGAGCATGCAAATCCATCCGGCAATGATGAGTATGGTGTGGTAAGTGCGTGCGTTTTTTTCGCCGATGCGGAGCGGAATAGTGGCCCGGATGCCCGCATCGGAACGCATGTCTCTGAGGTTGTTGACGTTAAGGACACCAACGCTGAAAAGGCCGATGCTTGCAGCAGGAAGCAAAAGCGTCCAGCCGGCGATGCGGTGTGCTATAACAAAGTAACCGCCGATTACAGACACTAAACCGAAGAAGATGAAGACGAACAGGTCGCCGAGCCCTTGATGTCCGTAGGGATGTTTGCCTAAGGTGTAATGGAGCGCCGCCCAGATGGAGCAGAGTCCGGCCAACAGCAGTGCAATGGCTTTTGGGGTCAGCAGCGTGCCAAAGGAAGTCCAAACCAGCAGCACTCCGAAAAGGCAGCAGGCCACAACGGCAGAGGCAATCAGTTTCCGGAATGTCGGCATGGTGATGCCTCCTTGGGCAAGGCTGTAGGTCGGGCCTTCGCGCCCTTCGCCGTCGGTGCCGTGCAGAAAGTCGCCGAGTTCGTTTGAAAGGTTGCTCAGGATCTGCAGTGACACGGTGGTAAGCAGCAGAAAGACGATGGTCGCAGCACTGGCTTTGCTTTCGCCGCAGGCCAGTGTTCCGCCCAGCAGCACGCCAGACAGCGACAGCGGCAAGGTCCTTAAACGCATAGAGTGAATGATTTCTTTGATTAAAGGCGGATTTTGCTCAGAGTTCTTTTCATTCATAACAGATGCAGAAGTTATGTTAGTTTGACAGTTCAGATGTGGAACGGAAGTTCATATTTTGGTTTTCCTGAGCAGGAGGAAGATGAAATAGGGTGCGCCTGCAAGTGCCGTGATGCTGCCGACGGGCAACTCGGAAGGAGCGGCAAGGGTGCGGGCAAGGGTGTC
>CAVIPZ010000002.1:0-25118 GCA_963644715.1 bacterium
CCTCAAACCAATACCGAAATTGAAATTCCGGCCAAATCAATTGTCCGTTTCAAGGCTGGTTCAGAACTGAAATTCTAATTTTCAAAACTAAAGACGTGAAAAAGCCCTCATGTCAGGGCTTTTTTTGTTTGCCTGATAATTTATGAGAGACATCATCGACCCTACGCTGCGCGAAGAGATAATAGCCTACTTGTCAGGATTTGTCACGGAAGTGCGTCGCGACAGGATGGCTGAAGTGCTGGCCAACCGCACCCGTCACGTCACTGTTGTGCTTGAAGACCTGTACCAAACGCAGAACATCAGTGCCGTGATGCGCACTTGCGAATGTTATGGCATACAAGACGCCTACATCGTAGAAAACCGGAACGAGTTTGAGATACACCACGACATCAGTATGGGCGCTGACAAATGGCTGACGCTGCACCGCTACCCGCACGGGGAAGGAAACGTCAAAAAGTGTATCGATGACCTTCACGCTCAAGGCTACCAAGTGGTGGCCACACTTCCCGACGAACGGAAAACATCCGTATGGGATTTGCCCGTTGAGCAGAAAACCGCTTTTCTGTTTGGCACAGAGTTGACCGGACTTTCCGACGAGGCTGTGCAATATGCAGACTGCAATGCCTTGATTCCGATGTACGGATTTACCGAAAGTTTCAACATCTCGAACTCGGCAGCCATCATCCTTTCCGGATTTACCGAAAGGATGCGTCGCTCGGCGGTTGACTGGCGTCTTGACCCCGATGAGGCCCGCTCCCTCTATTGCAACTGGCTTCAGAAAAGCGTCCGCGACCCCGACGGCATCATCGACCACTACCTGAAGTCGAGGGGGTGACGGCCAGTTTACGCCACTTCAGATAGCCGACGACCGCAATCAGCGTATAAATCGAGTAAAGTACGGCTGTGGGGTAGAGTCCTTTCCAAGTGTAAAGGATGACCGAAACAAGGTCAACCACAACCCACAGCAGCCATTGCTCGGCATACTTGCGCGACAGCATCCACATGGCCACAATGCTCAATGCGGTGGTAAAGCCGTCACCAATAGGGACTACGCTGTCGGTCAAGAATTTCAGGATTGACGAAAATGCCAGCCAAAGAGCGGCAGTCACGGCCATAGACTTAAGCAGACAGCGTGCAGGAATCCGGATTATCGGTATCTCCTCTTCATTCCCAGCAGGGTTCTTCTTCCGGTTTTTCACCCAAAAAACCCAGCCGTAAACATTGGCGCCGATGTAATACAGGTTAAGGGCGGCATCGGCATAGAACTTTCCGTGAAAGAATATGACCACATAAAACAACGACATCAGAATGCCGACGGGCCAAAGACTTACATGGGCTTTGTATTCAAGAAACAGGTATAGCAGCCCGATGGCTGCACCGACAATCTCAATTACATCCATACTTTTTTCAGTAGAAACGGCGGCAAAAATACAAAAAATGAAGTGTCGTTTTTTTTGTATTTTTGCCGCCTGTAAAACACTTGTAATTATGGCAAATATTGAATACGAAGGAAAAACCTACGAGCTTGACGGTGATGGCTTCATGCTTAAGCCCGAAGAGTGGACCGAAGGTCTGGCCGCAGCAATCGCCAAAGCCGATGGCATTGAAGAACTGAACGAAAGCCATTGGAAGATCATCCGTTGCATCCGCGAAAATTACGAAGAAAAGGGCATTGCCCCGATGGTGCGCGTCATCTGCAAGACTTCAGGGCTGAAACTGAAAGAGATATACGAACTGTTTCCGTTGGGACCAGCCAGAGGCGCGTGCCGCGTTGCCGGGCTTCCGAAACCGGAGGGCTGCGTATAAGCACAAAAACATAACGCGCTTATGTTGCCAATCCAATATGTTGCCCTGGTTGCAGTCGTGTGCTGCTTCTGCGGGATGGTCGCTTTCTTTGTCAGAACAGTCAGGTTAGGGAAGCCGAAGGATTTGTCGGAAAAGAGCGGCGACACGGCTAAGGGCATCTTGTATGCCAACACAAAAGCCATGATGCCGCAAAACAAGGAGTCTGCATACCTGCACATTCCCTCGTATGTCTCCGGCATGCTTTTCCATATCGGCACTTTCTGCAGTTTGCTCATATTCGTGCTGTCGTTCTTCCCGTTTTTCGGACGGTGGATGAACAACTTGCCTGTTCTGCGTGTACTTCTTGCGGCGGCTGTGTCTGTGACCTGCTTCTGCGGGTATGCCCTGCTGTTGAAAAGGGCTTTTTCGAAAGACTTGAAGCCGCTTTCTACCCCCGACGACTATATCTCCAACGCACTGACATCCACATTCCAACTGTTTACCGTGTTGTACCTGTGCCTCTCGTGCGTTCCGGCTATTGTTGTCCTTTACTATATTGCTTGCTCTCTGCTGTTCTTGTATATGCCGCTGGGAAAATTGAGACATGTCGTGTTCTATTTTGCAGCACGCTATCACCTCGGCTTTTTCTATGGATGGCGGAATGTATGGCCCAACAATGAAGATTGAACCCGATAAAACTTTTGCATTATGAGATTAGATTTTTTAGGCGCCACCGGAGAGGTTACTGGCAGCAAGTTTTTGCTTACCACTAAAAAAGGAACCAAAATATTGCTGGACTGCGGAATGTATCAAGGCAAAGGACTTGAAACCGACCACATGAACAGAGACTTGGGCTTTGACCCGGCCGAAATTGACATTTTGCTGTTGTCGCATGCCCACATCGACCATTCGGGACTCATCCCCTACATTTACAAATTGGGATTCCGGGGCAAAGTGTTCTGCACGCCGGCCACCCGTGACCTTTGCGCTATAATGCTGGCCGACTCCGGACGGATACAGGAGGCGGATGCCAAGCAGTTCAATAAGAAGACCTCCCGAATCGGCAAAGAGCCTATAGAGCCAATCTATACGGAGAAAGATGCGGCTGAGTGTATGACCCAGTTCGTGAGCATACCGCGGAACCTGAAATTCGACATAATGCCCGACTTTTCCATAGAATTTTTCGAGACCGGGCACATGTTGGGAAGCAGCGCCGTTTATATCACCTTTAAAGAGGGACGCAAGACGCGCACGCTTTGTTATACGGGCGACATAGGGCGTTACAGCAAGCAAATACTGCCAGACCCCGAAGCCTTTCCGCCAGCAGACTACATTATCACGGAATCGACTTACGGCGACAGGTTGCACTCAACGCTTGCCGAGGCTGATATGGAATTGGCTATGGTTGTGAAAGACGCCTGCGCCAAACGGAAAGGCAAACTGCTCATCCCTTCTTTTGCCATAGGAAGGACACAGGAAATCGTCTATTCGCTGCATAGACTGAAAAAAAGCGGCAACCTGCCTGACATCGAATGTTTTGTGGATAGTCCGCTGGCATGTTCCGCCACCAACATTTACCGGCTGCATGACGAGAACTTCAACAGCGACATCCGTAAATTCATGGAGCAGAACAGAGACCCGTTCGGATTCGATGACTTGACGTACGTTCGCACCGTTGAAGATTCAAAACGGCTGAACACCTCAAACCGTCCTTGCATCATCATATCCGCATCGGGCATGATGGAAGCCGGACGTATCAAGCATCATCTGGCCAACAACATTGAGAACCCGAGGACTACGATTTTGTGTGTAGGCTACTGTTCTCCCAGCACCTTAGGAGCAAAAATCATGCGCGGCGACAAGAAAGTCTCCATTTTCGGACAACTTTATAACGTAAACGCTCATCTTGCCCGCATTGATGCCTATTCAGGACATGCCGACTACAAAGAACTAATCGCCTATCTGTCTTGCCAGAAAGACAACAAGAAACTCAAAAACATCTTTGTCGTACATGGCGAAGACGAGGCGCGCAACACTTACGTCCAGCACCTTGGCGAGGCCGGATTCAAGCACACATACGTGCCGGTATTCCGCGAAACTGTTGAACTTGTCTGACGCAGATCTCTGTACAATGAGCAAACTGAACATACTGGTGACGGGAGCGAACGGGCAACTCGGGAGGTGCATTCAGGACTTTTCGAAAAGGCTTCCGGAGGGCGAATGTCGATTCTTTTTCACAGACATCGATACGCTTGACATTTGCGATGCCGGGCAGATAGAGCGGCGAATTGTCAGGGATGAAATAGACGTCATCGTCAATGCTGCGGCCTATACGGCCGTTGACAAGGCCGAAGACAACATTGCGGAGGCTTATCGCATCAACCGCGATGCCGTGGACAATTTGGCCAAGTGTGCAAAGCGTCGTGGGGTGTATCTGGTTCACATCTCTACTGACTATGTGTTTTCGGGCGATGAGTGCCGGCCGCACCGCGAGGAAGACCCTATAGCCCCGCGGTCCGTTTATGGAAAATCGAAAGCGGAAGGAGAGCAGGCCATTCGCGACAGCGGATGCCATGCGACGATAATCCGCACCTCGTGGCTCTATTCCGAGTATGGTCATAATTTTGTGAAGACGATGCTCAAATTAGGGAAGGAGCGTGAGCGCGTCACGGTTGTGTATGACCAGATAGGCGGCCCGACTTACGCGGGAGATCTGGCCTCTGCAATATGGAGCGTAATTGAGAAGAACGGCAAGTCAAGCGGGATGAACGTTTACCATTTCGCAAACAAAGGCAGCATCAGCTGGTTCGACTTTGCACAGGCCATTATGGAAATCGGCGGTTGCAATTGTCGAGTAGATGCCATCTTGTCGGAAAATTATCCCGCAAAAGCGCCAAGACCGGCTTGTTCCGTGTTCGATTTGAGCAAGATTGAAAGTGAAACAGGCATCGATATACCCTATTGGAGAGATAGTTTGAAACTGACAATCAGTAAATTATAAAAAATATGAATAATTTTTTCTGATAAAGGTTGAAGCTTTCAAAAAAAATGTATTTTTGCCAACCTTTTGAAAATGTACGTGTGAAACGTTCTTTTTTTAAAGTATGAAGATCAGCCGTTGTAGCTCAGTGGTAGAGTACCTCCTTGGTAAGGAGGGGGTCACGAGTTCAACTCTCGTCAACGGCTCTCTTTTTTTTTGACAACTGATAACTATTAAAAATATTAATCATTAATTTATAAGAAAATGGCAAAAGAAAAATTTGAACGTACCAAACCCCACGTAAATGTGGGAACCATCGGTCACATCGACCATGGCAAGACAACTTTGACGGCTGCTATCACGACTGTTTTGGCAGACAAAGGTCTTTCCGAGGTCAGATCATTCGATTCAATTGATAACGCACCTGAGGAAAAAGAGCGTGGTATTACCATCAACACGGCTCATATCGAATATGAAACAGCAAATCGTCACTATGCACACGTTGACTGTCCGGGTCACGCCGACTATGTGAAGAACATGGTAACGGGTGCCGCTCAGATGGACGGCGCTATTCTGGTCGTTGCTGCTACGGATGGTCCGATGCCTCAGACCCGCGAGCACATCCTGTTGGCAAAACAGGTCGGCGTTCCGAGAATGGTTGTTTTCATGAACAAGGTTGACCTTGTTGACGACCCTGAGCTTCTCGACCTCGTTGAAATGGAAATCCGCGACCTGCTGACATTCTACGGTTTCGACGGCGACAACACCCCGGTTATCCGCGGCTCTGCTCTCGGCGGCCTGAACCTTGAACCGAAATGGGTTGAGAAAATCGTTGAACTGATGGATGCAGTTGACACTTGGATTCCGCTGCCTCCGCGCGATGTTGATAAAGACTTCCTGATGCCGGTAGAAGACGTGTTCTCTATCACGGGACGTGGCACTGTGGCTACAGGTAGAATCGAGACGGGTGTCATCCACACTTCTGACCCTGTTGACATTATCGGTATGGGTGCCGAAAAACTGAAATCAGTCGTTACCGGTGTCGAGATGTTCCGCAAGATTCTCGATGAAGGCGAAGCTGGTGATAACGTAGGTCTGCTGCTCCGCGGTATCGACAAGGACGAAATCCGTCGTGGTATGGTTATCGCAAAACCGGGCTCTATCCATCCGCACAAGAAATTCAAAGCTTCTGTGTATGTTTTGAAGAAAGAAGAAGGCGGTCGTCACACCCCGTTTGGCAACAACTATCGTCCTCAATTCTACTTCCGTACAACGGACGTTACGGGCGCAATCACACTGCCGGAAGGCGTTGAGATGTGTATGCCTGGTGATAACGTTGAAATCACGGTTGACCTGCTCTCTGAAATCGCTCTGAACCAGAACCTCCGTTTCGCTATCCGCGAAGGTGGCCGTACGGTAGGCGCAGGTCAGGTAACTGAAATCCTTGACTAATCGTCATTGAAAATATAAAAAGGGGCAAACTCATGCCCCTTTTTACACAGGGGATTAGTTTAATGGTAGAATGACGGTCTCCAAAACCGCAGATGGGAGTTCGATTCTCTCATCCCCTGCTAAAAATCATTGTGTTTTTTCATAATTGATGTGATAAGGTTTAACTAAAAAAGGCATATTTTGTAATATGTCTTTTTTATTTTTGCCTTTTGGTTTTTACTTGTATAATGTTTTGGTACACCATACCTTTACCTTTGCAAACTCAAACAGCAGGGTATGGATTTCTGCATAAAACATTATTACACTATGAATATTACTTGCATTAAGAATTCTGAAACTACAAACACCTCCAAGATTCTGCTCATCGGCATTGGAACCGCCGGTTCTTCTGTTGTTCAAACTGCAGCGCAACGACACAATGCTGCTCACCTCAACTGCTATTTGTGCGACGTGCCCGCAGGTTGCGCCAATGAACCCAAACGCGGACGGAGATACGCTATAACCTTACTTCCCGAACTGGACGAAATGACAAAAGGCTGCATACAAAAGGTTATCCTGATTTCGGCGTTAGGCGGAGGAACAGGTTCGGGTGCAACACCTTTAATTGCCAATTATTTTGTTGCGAAAGGAGTATCGTTGCATTGTGTTGTTTCTCTTCCGTTTGAATTTGAGGGAGAACACAGACAGACCAATGCCAAGTCTGCTGTTTATGAACTTCTGAGTGTCGCTGCCAGCACAAAGGTAATCAATCTCGCCAGGTGTGCCAAGTTTTGCAACCCTGATGAACAGTTCGGTACATTTATGGACAAAGTTGACCTGATATTCATTAAGGAGATAGCGTCTTTACTTGATGAATGATGCTTTAGGATGCTATATGTTTGCGATTACCTTTTCAGGATTGTAAACAATAAATAACCGATGACGCAAAGGGTGCAGATGTATGAGAGAGCAAGCGAAAATGTAGAGAAAATTAAGGATAGACAAAGGATTGGCAGCACAATATAGGCTAATTTTTTCTTTTCTGTCAGACTTGCCCAGACATATTTCATCTTTGTCTTGAAATTTGCCCAATTGTTCTTGCCTCCGTTGCGCTTTGCCCCTTTGTACCCTGTATAATCGTCATAGTCGTTTTCGGTCTTCGGCTTTTTTGCACGCTTTACGCGCACGCCAACGGATTTGTAGTATGTTTTGCCATCATTTGTGGCGCTGATTACCAGTTGCGTTTTGCCGCTTGACCGGTTGAGCCGGAACTTCTTTGACCCGATCGGTTCCACCGTCTGCGTTATCGTCTTAAATCCGTTGTCTATCGTAAACTGCACTAATTCGGCGTTTGTACACGACCATGTTACCTCTACGACTTCGCCTTCCGCTACACGTTGTTTGTCTGCCTTGAACTCAATTTTGGGCTTCATATAAAAAAGATTAGCAGCAGGTTATCTGCAAATAACGTGCCAACATTGGCTGTGTCACTATGTTACAGATTTTGGACAATGATTGCCGTCTGTTATTTGTCATTTCTGTTTCTTTTTGCCTGTGATAAGTTGCTGAATTTCATTCAGTTTGTTCAAAGCATCAACCGGAGTTAAGGCATTGATGTCCAAACCGACAATCAGGTCTTTCACCTCCAGCAGCAACGGGTCATCGAGGTTGATGAAGCTGAGCTGGTAGCCGGCTGCGTGCTTTTCAATGCTTTTGTGTTCCTCTTGGCCGCTTCGCGATTGCTCCAGTTGTTTCAGTATCTCATTAGCGCGGGCAAGCACTTTTTCAGGCATGCCGGCCATTCGTGCCACATGTATGCCGAAACTGTGTTCGCTGCCGCCAGGCTCGAGTTTGCGCATAAAGAATATCTTGTTGTCAACCTCTTTGACGGACACATGGAAGTTCTTTATCCGGCTGAACTGCGCAGCCATGTCGTTAAGTTCATGATAATGGGTGGCAAACAGTACTTTGGCGTGATAATAGGGGGTCTCGTGCAGGTATTCTGCAATTGACCAGGCAATAGAAACGCCGTCGTACGTGCTGGTGCCGCGTCCGATTTCATCGAGCAGAATCAGACTTCGTGCCGAGATGTTGTTCAAGATGCTGGCGGTTTCGTTCATTTCGACCATAAAGGTAGATTCACCGGTAGAAATGTTGTCGGATGCCCCTACGCGGGTGAAGATTTTGTCGATGATTCCGATCTCTGCGGAATGTGCAGGCACAAAGCAGCCCATTTGACCCATCAACACAATCAGGGCAGTCTGGCGGAGCAATGCCGACTTTCCAGACATATTGGGTCCTGTTATGATGATAATCTGCTGTTTCTCATTGTCGAGATATACATCGTTGGCTACATATTGCTCGCCTGGCGGCAGTTGCTTTTCAATGACAGGATGCCGTCCGTTGCAAATCTTTAATGCCGTGCCTTCGTTGATGTCAGGTTTTACATAATTGTTCTCTTTAGATACATCTGCAAAGCACAGCAGTACGTCAAGTCGGGCGATTAACCGCGCGTCAATCTGTATCAACGAGATATAGTCCAACAAACTTCCAGTCAGTTCGTTGTATAATTTTGCCTCAATTTCGAGCATTCTGTCTTGAGCTCCGAGTATTTTGGCCTCTATCCCCTTGAGTTCCTCTGTAATGTAGCGTTCCCCGTTTGATAGCGTCTGTTTGCGGATCCAGTCGGCAGGCACTTTGTTTTTGTGGAGATTGGTGACCTCAAGATAGTAACCGAAAACATTGTTGAACCCGATTTTCAGAGAGGATATGCCGGTTTTTTCAGCTTCTCTATGTTGTATTTGCGCCAATACGTCTCTGCTGTTTCCGGCCAGGTCTGAAAGTTCATCCAGTTCGCTGTTGACACCGTGTTTGAACACCCCACCTTTGCTGACAACGACAGGAGGGTCTTCTTGTATTTCGTTTTCAATGCGTTGGCAGATGAGCAGGCAAGGGTTCAACTGTTCCGCAATTTTGTTGAGAGCAGGGTGTTTGGTGCGTCGGCATGCGGATTGCACGCACGCTACGGCACGCAAGGCCCGTGCCAGTTGCAGTGCCTCGCGCGGGTTGATTTTGCTGGCAGCAATTTTGGAAACCATACGTTCCAAATCGCCCATTCGCCGCAAGGTGCTCCGGAGTTCAGCCAACAATTCCTCCTCCTGTATGAAATAGTCCACCACAGAAAGCCGTTCGTCGATGAATACCTTTTCTTTCAGCGGCATAAGGATCCATTTCCGAAGCATACGTGAACCCATCGGGGTTTGTGTATGGTCGAGTACTTGCATCAGCGTGACGGCATTCTCGTTAGGTGTTTGTACCAGTTCGAGGTTCCGTATGGTGAACTTGTCGAGCCACACATAGTGCTCCTCTTCAATTCGGTTTATCTTGCTGATATGCTGAATTCTGTGGTTTTGGGTTTCGTAAAGGTACTGCAAGGCTGCCCCGGCGGCTATGATGCCGACGGTAAGGTTCTCAACCCCGAAACCTTTCAGAGAGGTGGTTTTGAAATGCTTGGTCAGCAAATCGTAGGCAAAGTCGGGCATAAAAACCCAGTCGTCTAAGGTGGTGAGCAGCATCTTTTCGCCGAAATGCTGCTTGAAAAGTTCCGTCTTCCCTTTCTGGATGACCAGTTCCGCGGGTTTGAAATTCTGGAAAAGTTTGTCGATGTATTCGTAGTCACCCTCCGACATATAGAACTCGCCCGTGGAGATATCTACAAATGCGATGCCGCAAACCTTGTCAGAGAACTGAATGGCTGCAAGAAAATTGTTCTCGCGTTGTTCAAGCACTTTATCATTGATAGACACACCAGGGGTCACCATCTCCGTAATGCCTCGTTTTACCAGCGTCTTGGTGAGTTTCGGGTCTTCCAACTGTTCACAGATGGCCACCCGCAGTCCCGCCCGCACTAACTTGGGCAAATAAACGTCAAGTGCATGGTAGGGGAAGCCGGCAAGCTCGGTCTGTGACTGGTTTTTGCCGTGCTTTGTCAAGGTTATCCCCAATATTTTAGAGGAAATGACCGCGTCTTTGCCGTATGTTTCATAAAAGTCACCCACTCGGAACAGCAATATGGCATCGGGATGTTGCGCCTTGAACTTGTTGTACTGTTTCATCAAAGGGGTCTCTGCACTTTTTTCCATTTCAAATTTTTAAAAAGTTGACAAAAATACAAAAAAAGCTTTTTGTATTTTTGCGCCTCTAAACAAGGTTCTATGAAAGGAAAAGTCATTATTGTCTCTGCTCCGTCGGGTGCCGGCAAGACCTCCATCGTCAGGCATCTGCTGACAGAGGTGCCCCAACTTCAGTTCTCGGTCTCTGCAACAACCCGAGCCAGACGCGATTACGAAACCGACGGAAAGGATTACTATTTCATCACAACGGAACAATTCAAACAACGCCTTCAACGCGACGAGTTTCTGGAGTGGCAAGAGGTCTATCGCGACCAGTTCTACGGTTCCCTGAAATGTGAAGTGGAACGCATCTGGGAAAACGGCCAAACGGTCATTTTTGATGTGGATGTCTTGGGCGGATTGAATATCAAGAAGTTCTATGGTGACAAGGCTCTTTCCATTTTCATCAAACCCCCGACGATAGCGGAACTTGAGCGGCGACTTAACAATCGCGGCACAGAGACATCCGAGACGTTGGCAAAACGTTTAGACAAAGCCGAATACGAATTGTCGTTTGCGGAACAGTTTGACGTTTCAGTGCTCAACGATGACCTTACGCGCGCACAGAACGAAATGGTTGTTATCGTAAAACGTTTTCTTGAACAATAAAGGAAAGATGGAAAAACTGATCGACTATCAAAATCTTTGCCACGAGGTGGCAACCCTTGCTGCCCAAACAGGACGTTGGCTGCGCAACGAACGTCAAAACATCTCCTCTGTCGAGGTTGATGTGAAAGGTGTCCACGATTATGTCACAAAGTTCGACAAACAATCTGAAGCCACTATCGTGAAACGGCTGAAAGAGCTGTTGCCCGAGGCTGGTTTCATAGCGGAAGAAAAGACGGAAACGTTTCTTGCCGACCATTACAACTGGATTGTCGATCCGCTTGACGGCACAACCAATTTCATACACGGACTTCCGCCTACAGCCATCAGTATCGCATTAAAGGAAGATGAGCATATTGCAGTGGGTGTTGTATATGAAATAGGGCGCGATGAGTGTTTTTATGCTTATAAAGGCAGCGATGCCTATATGAACGGAAAGCAGATACACGTTTCGGCATGCCCGAATCTGAATGCATCGCTCTTGGCAACAGGTTTCCCCTATACTGACTTTTCCATTTTGAAACCCTTTATGGCTTATATGGAATGGTCGATGCAGCACACGCACGGCTTGCGCCGGTTGGGGTCTGCGGCCACCGACCTTGTCTATGTGGCCTGTGGAAGATGTGACGGCTATTTTGAGTACGGCATGAAACCTTACGATGTGGCAGCGGGCGCTTTTATTGTGCAGCAGGCAGGCGGAAAGGTGTCTGACTTTTCAGGTGGCGACAATTGGCTCTTCGGCGGCGAGATCGTAGCATCCGGGCCAGTGCTATTTCCGGAATTTCAGCAGTCCGTCTCCCGCTTTATGAAATAACCCGGTCACAGATGAAAAACATAGCCATTATAGGTGCGGGGGCGGCTGGACTGTTCCTTTGTCGGAAACTTTCTGGCAAAAGAGACCTGCAAGTCTATGTTTTTGAGCGGTGTCAGCAACCCGGCACAAAAGTGCGGGCGTCCGGCGGCGGCAGAGCCAACATATTCAATACGTCAGTTACGCCTGATTGCTATAACAGGCCGGAGTTTATGGCGAGCATGTTGCAAAAAGTGTCTCCCGTAACGCTACGAAATGAGTTTTCGGAAATGGGTCTTTTGATGGCAGCAGATGAGGAGGGGCGCGTCTATCCGATGTCGTTGTCGTCAAAAACAGTTGTTGATGTATTGTTGGAGACCCTCGACAATATCCATCACGAGTTTGGCTACGAAGTCAGATCCCTTTACCGCAAAAGCGGAAAATGGCATGTGAACGATTATCCGGTTGCATTTGACAATGTGGTGCTGGCATCAGGGTCGGCTGCCAATATTTTGCCGGCGCTGCAAGAGTGTTGCAGCCGTTTTCTGCAGCCATTGCAGTTGAAAACGGTGCCGCAGTGCCCGTCGTTGGTCGGTTTTGTCATCAACAGGTATCCGAAGATGCTGTCAGGATGCCGTGCGCGTGCAATGGTTTCGCTGTTCCACGACGACAGGCTCGTGCATCAGGAAGCCGGCGAGGTGATGTTTAAAGAGGACGGTGTCTCCGGAATTGTGATTTTGAACCTTTCTGCCTATTACAACAGGCTGGAAAGTCACAACAGCTGTTATCTCCTGTTGGATTTCGTTTATCAAGACGAACATTTTGACACAAAAGCGCATTTGCGCCGTTTCCATTCTTTTAAAGGCGTATTGCACCCGAAACTTTGCGCCTTGTATGACAAAACGCCTTTTGACCCTCGCAGGTTCAGACTGGACATAAACGGAACCTACGACTTGTCGTTGGCGCAGGTGTGCCATGGCGGTGTCGATTTGTGCGAAATCAATGAGGATTTTTCATTGAAACGTTATCCTGAACTATATGCTGCCGGTGAGTTGCTTGATGTAGATGGAATATGCGGCGGTTACAATCTGTTTTTCGCTTTTGCTTCCGCTTTAGTCGTGGCTCAATCCATAATGGTATAGTCCTATCAGGTCTGTGGCGGCTTTATAGGGGGAGATTTGTTTATTGCGCACTATCGGGAGCAGGCGTTCCATTTCGGCTTTTATCTTTCCATCATTGTAAAAGCCGTTTTGCAATGAATAGTTGATCCAGTTGTGGAAGATATTGACAAGCTGTTCTGTTCTGTTGTGTTCAAAAAAGCCATTCTCCTTGGTCATTTTCACATAATCCTGAATCAGCGACCAGACGGTATCGATGGCAAAGCCCTCCAAGGCGGAGCATATTTCAACAGGCACGGTCCATTGGCTTTCGTTGCGCGGGAAAAGTTTAAGCGCTGCTCTGTATTGTATTTGGGCTTGCAGGGCAGAAGGCTTGTTGTTGCCGTCGGCCTTGTTGATGAGCAGGCAGTCAGCCATTTCCATGATGCCTCTTTTGATGCCTTGCAGTTCATCGCCCGCGCCGGCAAGCATTAGCAGGAGAAAAAAATCGACCATCGATTTGACAACGGTTTCAGATTGTCCCACACCTACGGTTTCCACTAAAATAATGTCAAAACCGGCAGCTTCGCAAAGTATTATTGTCTCGCGGGTTTTGCGGGCCACGCCGCCCAAGGTGTTTCCGGAGGGCGAAGGGCGGATAAAGGCGTTGTCATCTACAGACAGCGATTCCATACGGGTTTTGTCGCCCAAAATGCTTCCTTTTGAACGTTCGCTGCTCGGGTCAATGGCCAAAACTGCCAATTTATGTCCCTGTTTAGTGAGCAGTTTGCCAAACGTTTCAATAAAGGTGCTTTTGCCGACCCCCGGAACGCCCGTGATGCCGATGCGCAAAGAGTTGCCCGAATGGGGGAGGCAACGTTCTATGATGTCTTGCGCCATTTGGAAATGGTCAGGATTTTCGCTCTCTACCATTGTGATGGCACGGCTCAAAATCATCCGGTTCCCGGAACGGATGCCCGTGACAAAATCTTCCAGATTCAGCTCTTTCCGTTTGCGTTTTGCCAGATGGGGATTGACGGAATGAGGCTGCTCAATGCCGGGACGCTCTGACAATGCTGTCTGAAAATTGCCCATAGTGCTGATTCTTCATAGGTTGCGGAAAATGATAATGCGTTTAGTCAAGATGATTCTTCAGTCGGTCTTCACCTCCGAAATTGAAATATACGGCCTCTTTCATCGAGGAGAAGTAGTGGAAGTTCATTCCATCGATGAAATTCTCTTTGATGTCGTCGATGTCAGGCTTGTTTTCATCTGACATTACGATGTCAAAGATGCCGCAGCGTTTTGCGGCCAGAATCTTCTCCTTGATTCCGCCTACGGGAAGCAATTTCCCGCGCAGCGTAATTTCGCCGGTCATAGCCACTTTGTCACGCACCGTTTTTTTTGTGAAAGCCGACACAAGGGCAGTCAGGATTGTAATGCCGGCCGAAGGCCCGTCTTTCGGGGTGGCGCCTTCAGGCACGTGAACGTGTACTTTTGTCTGCTCAAATACGCTCGGGTCAATGCCGTAGTCTTCTGCATGGGCACGGAGAAATTCGTAGGCTATAGTGACGGATTCTTTCATCACATCGCCCAGGTTGCCGGTCATCGTGAAACCCTCTTTGCCGCGTGAAGCGAGCACCTCAACAAAAAGGATTTCTCCGCCTACGGCGGTCCATGCCAGCCCTGTGGCCACGCCGGGCACTGAATTGTCGAAAGCCTTTTCCAATTGGAAAATCGGCGATCCGAGCAACCCTTTCAAGTCTGAAGGTTTCACTTTCTTCTCGGTTTTGCCGTTTTGCACCAATTCGGCAGCGCGTTTGCGTATGACCTTGGCCAACACACGTTCCAGCGTGCGGACACCGGCTTCGCGTGTGTATTCGTTGATGATCGTCTTGACGGTGTCGTCCTGTATTTGGAGGTTTTGTTTGGTCAAGCCATTCTCGTTCAGCTGTTTAGGCACGAGATGGCGTTTTGCGATTTCCAGTTTTTCTTCTGCCAGATAGCCAGGGATGTCAATGATTTCCATTCTGTCGAGCAGGGCAGGGTGTACATTGTTGAGGTTGTTGGCGGTAGCGATAAACAACACCCTCGACAGGTCAAAAGAGGTTTCCAGATAATTGTCGTAAAAGGCATTGTTCTGTTCTGGATCCATCACCTCAAGCAAGGCGGCAGAGGGGTCGCCTTGAACGTTCATGCCCGAAATCTTGTCGATTTCGTCCAGCACGAACACGGGATTGGCATAGCCGGCCTTGCGCATGTTTTGGATGATGCGGCCGGGCATAGCGCCGATATAGGTTTTGCGATGACCTCGTATTTCAGATTCGTCGCGCAGACCGCCTAACGACATTCGCACATACTTGCGTCCTAAAGCGGCGGCGACAGATTTCCCGAGCGAGGTTTTGCCTACGCCCGGAGGCCCGGCAAGGCAGAGAATCGGCGATTTCATGTCGCCTTTCAATTTCAAGACAGCCAGATACTCAATGATGCGTTCTTTGACTTTGTCTAGGCCGTAGTGGTCTTTGTCAAGTGTCTTGCGGGCTTTGTCAAGGTTGAAGTTGTCTTTGCTGTATTCGTTCCAGGGCAGTTCGACAAAGAGTTCCAAATAGTTGAGTTGCACGGAATAGTCTGGCGACATCGGGTTGGTGCGCTGCAGTTTGTCGAGTTCTTTCTTGAAAATGTCGGCGGTATCCGCGTTCCATTTCTTCTTGGCCGCCTTTTGTTTGAGTTCAGCGTAGTCTTTTTCGGCCGGAGTGCCGCCCAGTTCTTCCTGAATGGTCTTCATTTGCTGGTTGAGGAAATACTCGCGCTGCTGTTTGTCCATCTCTTGCCGCGACTTGTCTTGTATCTGGTTCTTGAGTTCTACCATCTGAAGGTCGCGGTGAAGCAGACGGAGTGTCCTTTTGGCTCTTTCGACAATGTCTGCCATTTCAAGAATCTCTTGTTTTTCCTTGGTGGAAACCGAAAGGCTTGAGGCCAGGAAATTGAGCAGGAAAACGTGGCTTTCGATATTTTTGAGGGCAAACGAAGCCTCCCGTGGCGCATTGTTTGAGAGTTTCAGCATACGACTTGCGGTGTCACGTGTCGTTGAGATGAGTGCTTTGAAATTCTCGTCGTTTATGACATCGGGGTCGAAATCGTTAGACTCAAATGGCTTGACGGTGCATTTGAAGTAGGGGTCTGTCTGCGTCATTTCTTGAAGCACAAAGCGGCGAACCCCCTGCACAATAATCGTCACGCCGCCGTCGGGCATTGTGATGTATTTGAGAATATGAGCCAGTGTTCCCACCTGGTAAAGGTCGTCAATGGTCGGCTCTTCCACTTCGTTCACACGCTGGGCCACCACGCCGATAGGCTCGCTGCTGCGCGAGTAGTCTTGCGCCAGCCGGATGGACTTTGTTCTTCCGACGTTTATGGGAATGACCATCCCCGGGAAAAGCAGCGTGTTGCGCAACGGCAACAGGGCAACCTCCTCTGGCAAGGCTTCTTCTTTCAGCCTTTTTTCGTCGTCAAGGGAAAACAATGGAATGAAGTTGGTGTCGCTATTCATAAATTCATCCAGTAATGATAGGTCTTTCATGCTGAATTGCTCGTGTTAATACATAAAAAAACTGACCTCCTTTGACAAGCAAAAAAGGTCAGCAAAAGTACAAAATTTATGGATTATTTATATTTGTTGCTTTCTAAATGACGGGCGTATTTGCTGCGGAACTTATCGACACGACCGGCGGTGTCAACCAGTTTCATCTTTCCGGTGAAGAAAGGATGAGAGGTGTTTGAGATTTCAAGTTTTACCAGCGGATACTCATTTCCGTCTTCCCATTGTATCGTGTCTTTTGTATTGACAGTTGATTTTGTCAAGAAAGCATAATCGTTTGACATGTCTTTGAACACAACTGTTCTATACTCTTTTGGATGGATACCTTTTTTCATATTGCTGCTGTTTTTCTTTTTCTAAAAATTCGGATTGCAAAAATACATTTTTTTTCAAATCTGCGTTGTGCGAAAAAATATTTTTTCAAAGACTTTCTCATTTGATTCTAAGTCGTTGTCCTTCAATTATTTTACTTGGGACTGTGATGTTGTTCAAGGTCTGGATTTTATCAGTTGTCGTGTTGTGCTTCACGGCGATTCTGTATAAAGTTTCGCCTTTTTGTACAATATGATATTCAATTTCGGATGGGTTGCCAGTTGCCGGCTCTTTTTCAGGTTCCTGTTTGGGTGCCTGCTGTGGCGATACTGCCAGTGCCTTGTCCGCTTTTGTCTCGTCTAAGGGCAGTATCCTGAAGTCGGCTACGCTCAGCGAGAGTGTGTTGCCCGTGAGCGATCCGTCGGCAAAGTCGATTGCGTTCTCGGGATTGAAATGTTCGTTCAGGAAGCGGGTCTCAAAATGCAGCACGCACTCTGTCGCATTTCCGGTCTGGCCGGTTTGTCCGATTACATCGCCGGCGTTGACCATCTGTCCCTGTTTGACGCAAAGCCTGCCCAAATGAGCATAGACGGTTTCAAGTCCGTTATAGTGACGAACAACCACCATAAGTCCGTAAGGACCATATTTCCGGGCCATACGAACCACCCCGTCGAAGCAACTTCTCACTAACGTCTGGCACTCTACTTTCAAATCTATGCCTGGATGAAATCCGCCTTTTTTGGTTTGCCCGTAGGGGAGCAGTATTTCGTTGAATGTGCAAGGCGGTTCAAAGGGGTTGTTGGTTTCTTGTACTAACAATATGGTAAGGCGGTCTTGGCTGAAAGGTATGTCCAAAATTCGGCTGCGTATATGCGTCACGTCCCAATATTGCGAATAGAGGTCGTATGCCGGTATCTGGTAAGTTTCTGTTATAGATGGATATGCAGAGAGGATGCGTTCTGTAGAATCCATTGTGCAGGGCAGCGTGTCCTGAAGCATTGCATTAGCGGTATATTCTGTGATGTCAACCGTTTGGGCGGCGGCTGTTAGGCAGAAAAACAAGGATAATATGGTGGTGAGCCTTTTCATATACATTCGCTATAGATTCAGCCTGTTTATGACATTTGTGGAAGAAAAGCCCTCTTCGAGCGGGATGATGACGACCTGGCCGCCGTTGTTTTTCACAAAGTCGGCTCCGGCGATGTTTTTCGGCGTATAGTCGCCGCCCTTTGCCAGCACGTCTGGTTTTATTGTTGTAATCAGGCGGCAAGGGGTGTCTTCGTCAAACAGCACTACATAGTCCACTATCTCAAGGGCGGCGAGTACCATAGCACGGGCTTCTTGACCGTTGACAGGTCGCGACGGACCTTTCAGCCGCCGTACCGAGCTGTCGCTGTTGAGCCCGACAATGAGCAAGTCGCCGAGTTGCCGCGCCTTTGCAAGACAGGTCACATGCCCGTAATGAAGCACATCAAAGCAGCCGTTGGTGAATACAGTCTTTTTGTGTTGCAGTGCCTCTCTGTTGGTTTCAAAGAAAGACGCCTCCACAATCTTTTGCCGGATGTGTTCTATGGGTGTTGTTGAATTCATGCTTGAGGTTTTGGAGCGTTGGATTTTTTATAAAACGATGCCAAAAGCAATGACAAGAAGCCAACTGCCAACACAATCACGGTTTGCATAATCCAGCCGATCCAGCCGGCGGCGAGACCTTGTATGTAGGGCACCTCATACAAGAAGAGGATGCCAGCCACAATCAAGGGGAAAGAACCAAGGCCCCCTTGCGAGATTATGAAAGCTATTGTGCTGAAAGTCAGAATTGTAAATGCAACCATAGGACCAATGCCATGCAAATAAGGAATCGATAGCATGCAAAGGTAAATGCCTAAAAAGTAGGCAATCCACATCAGAATGGTCCAGAGCACAAAACGCCATGGGTGGGGTAGGTCTTTGATGGAAACGATACCATGCCACATATCCACGAAGAAATTGCGGATTTTCATGCAGAACTTTGATTTCCGCCACCATTTGCGGGTCAGGTGAATCGCCACGGCCAAAATAACGACGACAGCAATCAGCACATACAGGCCGCTGCCGTATATAAGAGCCGACCATTTGGCGCTCAACCAAGAGCCGAGCGACAATTGAGCCTCTCGGTCCACGATGAGTTCGGACAAAATGCCGGTATTGACGGCTATAGAGATGATCAGCAGTACCAGCCAGCAGATGATATCAACGACTCTTTCGGTCACCACAGTGCCGAGCGACTTTTGGAAGGGCACGTCTTCAAAGCGCTGCAGAAAAGAGCAGCGCAGCACCTCGCCGAGGCGCGGCAAGGCCAAGTTGGCAAGATAGCACACCATAACAGAATAGAACGCCATGGAGAGCCGGGGTTTGTACCCTAACGGTTCGAGCAGGATTCTGGCCCTCACGGCGCGCGCAAAGTCAGCAAATATGGCCATGGCAGCCGCGGCTGAGATGATCAGCCAGCTTTTGGGGTTGTTGATTTTCTCCATCGCTTCCAACATAGACCGGATGTCATCGTGGCTCAACGAACGAAGCGACAGCCAGATGAAAAAGACACCCAGCCCGACAAACAGCACCAACTGGATGACTGTTCTCAAAAGACTTTTCCCCTTTATATTTTGTTCTTTCTGCATGCAGATCGGTTTTTGTGATTACTATGTTTATATTATGGTTACCATCCAAAAGGGTGTGGCTCAAGCGGATACTTGGCCATAGGATGATAGTCGCCTTTCAGTCCGACAGGCACGGCATTGCGGATGTCATAGACAATCTGGATGCATTTCCGTACCTCATCAAGTCCGAAGCCTTTGCCGTTGAGGATCTGGCGGTAACTTTCGGAATGCAGTTCTGAAAAACCGCTGCTGAAATCCACCTCTTCATTCTCGATCTTCATAGCACGGTAGGTTCTTCCGCCGGCTTCCGCTATGTCTTTGGGGAGTGTTTTTGCATTGATGCTGAGGAAATAGCGCACTCGAGCCCGGTCAAAGCAGAGCAATCCCGCAGCCCGGTCGTGCGAAATCAGGTGGACGATGTTTTCCTTGACATCACCGAACAGGTAGCCTAAGAGGTCGTAGAAATGAACCCCGATATTGGTAGCGATGCCGCCGCTTTTATGCGGGTCGCCTTTCCAGGAGGCATAGTACCATTTGCCGCGTGCGGTGATGTAGGTCAATTCTACATCAAATACTTTGTCGTGCGGAGCAGCCTCTATTTTGCGTTTCAAGGCAACGATGGAGGGGTGAAGCCTCAACTGCAGGATATTGTTGACTATGTGTCCGGTTTCCTGCTCCACCCGTTGCAGGGCATCGATGTTCCAAGGGTTCAACACCAGCGGTTTTTCGCAGATGACGTCTGCGCCGAGCCGCAAGGCATAGCGCGTGTGCGAGTCGTGGAGGTAGTTTGGCGTGCATATCGACACCATTTCTATACGCTCGGCGGAGTTTTTGATTTTAGTGCAATGGCGGTCAAACAGCTCTTGTTCCGTAAAGAATGCCGCATCCGGGAAATAACTGTCCAAAATGCCTACGCTGTCAAACTTGTCGTAGGCGGCCACTAACCGATTGGCGGTTTCTTTGATGGCTTTCAGATGTCGCGGCGCCACGTAGCCGCCTGCCCCTATGATTGCGAAGTTCATTTTACGCCAGATTTTCTTTCTGATTGTCAATAGCTTCAAAAACGGAATTGTTGCTCTTGTATTCCGGCACGATTTTCTTCATCTGCGCCACGACGGAAAAGGCGTCTTCATCGCGCATTGCGATAAGTTTTTCGATTTCCGGAACCAGCACCTGATATTCGTAGGTGCGCACTTTTGCGATTTTGACTTTGCTGTTGTTCGTCTTTATGGTGTTCTCCTCGTCAGCCAGCAGTTCTTCGTACAGTTTCTCGCCCGGACGGAGACCAGTATAGCGGATGGAGATGTCTTTGTCGAGGGTGAGCCCGGACAACTGGATCATCTTTTTGGCCAAGTCGCTGATTTTGATGGATTTTCCCATATCGAAGATGAAAATCTCGCCGCCGTTGCCCATGGCTCCGGCCATAATCACCAGTTGGCACGCCTCCGAGATGGTCATAAAATAGCGTGTAATGTCGGGGTGCGTTACCGTGACGGGACCGCCGTTTTCAATCTGCTTCCGGAAGATCGGGATCACCGATCCGTTAGAGTCGAGCACATTCCCGAAACGGGTGGTGATGAACTTGGTAGTCTTTTGGTGGAAATTCAAGGCTTGCACATACATTTCGGCAATGCGCTTTGAGGCACCCATCACATTGGTGGGGTTCACGGCTTTGTCGGTGGAGACCATCACGAACTTTTTGGCTCCGTATTTGACAGACAGGTCGGCCAGCAGTTTGGTGCCGCCCACATTGACCTTGATGGCGGAGCGCACATTTTTCTCCATCATCGGCACATGCTTGTACGCCGCCGCATGATAGACAATGTTGGGTTTGTATTTGGCGAACAGTTTCTCGGTCTGTCCGGCATCGCAGATGTCTTGCACATAGAGGCGGATGTTTTTCATGCCGTTTGCCTGTTGCAGTTCGTCTTGCAGGAAAAAGCAAGGAGTTTCGGCTTCATCTACCAGCACCAGCTGCTTGTAGTTGAACTGCAGCAGTTGCCGCACGATTTCGCTGCCTATGGAGCCGGCCGCGCCTGTGATCATGATGGTCTGGTCGTTCAGTTCGGAGTTGAGCAGCGACAAGTCAAGTTGTATCGGACTTCTTTTCAGAAGGTCTTCAATCTTCACTTTCTTGATCTGTTTGAAGCTGAGGTTGCCGTTCAGCCACCGTGACACGGGCGGCACCTTGAGCACTTTCACGTTATGAGGCAACGCCGTTTCCGTAATCTCATTAACCTTGGCATTGGTGATTTTCTGCACGGCAATGATGAGGAATGATATGTTGTTGAGGCTCAAATACTCGTCGAGTGTCCGGTAGTCCATCACCGGGAGGCTCTCGAGCTGCATGCCTATTTTGGACGGATTCTCGTCAAAGAATGCCGTGACATTATATTTGCTGGCATTGTCACGGTCAATGGTGCGTTTTGTGGTGACGCCAGACTCGCCGGCACCGAAGATGACAATGTTTTTGCGCGATTTTGACGGGTTCATCGTCTCCAGGTAATACATCTTGAAAGCGAAACGGTAGAACATAAGCAGCACCGTTGTGATGAAGAACTCTATCATCCATACGGAGTTCGGCACGATGAAACGCCCAGTGATGGCATAGATGACAAGGTTGGTGAAGCCGATGGCGATGGAACCTAAGAAACAGGACCAGAATATTTTTACTACGTCTTTTGTGCTGGTGTAACGCACAACCAGATGGTGAGTTTGGAAGATTTCAAAAAATATGAACCTGAAAACAAGAATGATGAGCGGAGAGTAAAGATAGTAGGACAGGTTCAGGTGGGAGGGGAATTTGAAGTTGTCCCGTAGAAAGAGAGCGAGGAATACGGCTATCACTACGGCCAGCATGTCAAAGGTCATGATTATCCATGGCGGCGTGATGTGCAGTTTCCGTATTTTCAGATATATTTTTTTTGTTGGTGATGTCAAATTGTTCATTTACCCATTATTAAACCGGTTGCAAAAGTACAAAAAAATGAATAGCCTCCTAAATGCCGCCACTTTCGGCAATTAGAAACTATAGGTGTCAGTGTTGTCAGAAAAGTGGCGGTGCAGATAAGGTTCGCTGTCTATTCGGAAACCAATCGTATGATTTCCGCCACGGCATCGGGGACTCCGGCAGCATTCTTTCCGCCGGCCATAGAGAGGGCAGGTTGTCCGCCTCCGCCGCCTTGGATGAGTTTGCCGGCGGCGCGCACCAGTTTTGTGGCGTCAAATCTGCCCGCAAGGTCGTCAGAGAGCGCGACAACAAGATTCGGCTTGTTGTCATAAACGCTGCCCAGCACAACAATTCTGTTTGGCTCTTTGCGCAGTTGGAAAGCGGCATTGCGCAGCATATCGGGGCTGAATGTGCCGATATGGGAGAGCAACTGCATGCCGTTTATGGTCTTGGCGGCCGCTTCCAGCTCTTGGCAGCAGGTCAGCACTTGCTGTTTTTCTATTTCTTCAATCTTCTTGCGCCCTTGCACATTCTCGTCCATCAGTTTCTGAATGGCCTGCTCTATGTTGCCTGTGCCGAGCAAGTTCTTCATGCGCTGTATCAAGTCTTGGTTGTGATATACGGTTTCTTCGGCGGCAGTGCCGGTTACGGCCTCGATGCGGCGCACGCCGGCGGCCACGGCGCCTTCTGACACGATTTTGAAAAAGCCGATGTTGCCGGTTGCGGAGGTGTGCGTGCCGCCACAGAGTTCAACGGCGTCGCCGAATTGGATGACGCGCACCAATTTTCCGTATTTTTCGCCAAACAGGGCCACGGCACCTTTGGCACGGGCTTCTTCAATGGGCACATCGATGTGCTCCTGCAAAGGTATGTTTTGGCGTATCATGTCGTTTACCATCTTCTCAACAAGTACGATTTCCTCGTCTGTGACTTTTGAAAAGTGCGAAAAGTCGAAACGCAGGCGGTCTGGAGCCACCATTGATCCTTTCTGTTCCACATGTTTGCCCAGAATGGTGCGCAAGGCATGGTCAAGCAGGTGGGTTGCCGAATGGTTGTTGGCTGTTTTCTGCCGTCTGTCGGCATCTACTTTTGCCGTAAATGCGGCTGTCAGATTGTCGGGCAGTTTGGCAGTGTGGTGAATGGTCAGGTTGTTCTCTTTTGTGGTGTTGAAGACCTCGACGGTCTCCGTCTGGCTCTCGAGCCGTCCTGTGTCGCCCACTTGTCCGCCCGATTCGGCATAGAACGGAGTTTTGTCGAGCACAATCTGATACGAGGTTTTGTTCTTGGCCGTAACCTTGCGGTATTTCACGATTTTACAATCGCAACTGGTTTGATGATAGCCTACAAACGTTGTCGGCGTGTCCAGATGTTCGAGTTCCATCCAGTCGTCGGCGGTGACGGCGGCGGCAGCACGCGAGCGCTCTTTCTGCCGGAGCAGCCCACGTTGGAAGCCCTCCATGTCAACCGTGCAGTTTTTTTCAGAAGCCAGCAGTTGTGTGAGGTCCACAGGGAAGCCGTAGGTGTCGAACAGTTCAAAGGCAAAATCGCCGTCTATTTGGGCTTTGCCGCTGTTTTTAGACACATACTCTTCAAAGCGCACGATGCCCTTGGCCAAAGTTTTCAGGAAAGCGTTTTCTTCTTCCAGAATGATGCGGGCGATGAGTTCCTGCTGACGTTTGAGTTCCGGGAACTGATGTCCCATTTGTTCCGTCAGGTCTGGCACGAGGCTGTAGATGAACGGGTCTTTGAAGTTGAGGAAAGTGAATCCGTATCGGATAGCTCTGCGCAGGATGCGTCGGATGACATAGCCGGCACCCGTGTTGGAGGGCAGTTGTCCGTCTGCGATAGAGAACGACACGGCTCGCAGGTGGTCGGCCACAACGCGCAAGGCAATGTCGGTATCCTTGGCTGCGCCGTACTTGACGTTTGCTTTTTGGGCTATCTTTTGGATGATAGGCTGGAAGACGTCGGTGTCGTAATTCGATTTCTTGTTCTGAACGGCCATGCAGAGTCTTTCAAAGCCCATGCCCGTGTCCACATGCCGGTTTGCCAGCATTTCCAACTCGCCGGCGGCGTTGCGGTTATATTGCATAAACACCAGGTTCCAGATTTCGATCACGAGCGGATTGTCTTTGTTGACAAGGTCGTGTCCGGGCACGATGGCGCGCTCTTTGTCGTCGCGGAGGTCGATGTGTATTTCAGAACAAGGTCCGCAAGGTCCGGTTTCGCCCATCTCCCAAAAGTTGTCTTTCTTATTGCCGCGCAGGATGCGAGCTTCAGGCAGATATTGCCGCCACAGGTTGAACGCTTCTTCGTCAAACGAGGTGCCGTCTTTTTCATCACCCTGAAACACCGTGGCGTATAGCCGCTCTTTGTCCAGTTTCATTACTTCTGTGAGAAACTCCCAGGCGTATGCGATGGCCTCTTTTTTGAAATAGTTGCCGAACGACCAGTTTCCGAGCATCTCAAACATCGTGTGGTGGTAGGTGTCTCTGCCAACCTCTTCCAAGTCGTTGTGCTTGCCGGACACGCGCAGGCACTTTTGGCTGTCGGCCACCCTGACGTGCTCGGGGTGCGAATTGCCCAGAAAAATGTCCTTGAATTGGTTCATTCCAGCATTGGTGAACATCAAGGTGGGGTCGTTTTTCACTACAATGGGGGCAGAGGGTACGATATGGTGATCTTTTGATTTGAAAAATTCCAGAAAAGCGGAACGGATTTCAGCTGAAGTCATATTGTCATATATTTTTTTAAGGGCGCA
>CAVIPZ010000003.1:0-23651 GCA_963644715.1 bacterium
CGGTTGAATGAAAAATCAGAACAATAACGAATTGAATGAACTGAAAATTATTTGGCAAAAGGTAAACGCACAACAAACAGAATATAAACCTGATGACTTCAGATTTGCTTTCTCTCGAAAAGGCTGGTTTATTCAAAACAAATTTGCTCTGGATGGTATTGCCTGTATTGCAGTTTCTTTAACAGTAGTAACAACTCTTGTTGTAAATTGCAGTTCTTTCAATGACATACCCCTATTGTTTATGTTTGGCATTATTGCTTCCGTTTATGTTTTTGTAAAAGGACTGCTTACGCTCCTTTTTTTCAATACGAAGAGAAAACTGGATTATACTGTAAACAGGTTTCGCCTTAGTCAACTGAAAAACAGACTTTTCTTTGTCTATGAGCGTATGTTGTGGTTGTGGTTTTTGACCCCCGCCATCCTCGTGCTTTTGCCGTTGGTTTTGGCTGAACACAAAAAAATGCCGGAGCATACACTTTTGCTTTATTGTGTATGCTCCGGACTACTTTATCTGTTTGCGCTTTGTCTGTTCAGCAAGCCTCTCTTGCGTAAAAGACGCAGCCTTAAAGCGGAAATAGAAGAAATCAAATCCTCTATTTGCTGAATCTTATGATGCTCTTGACCTTGTCAACGGTGAATTCGCCCCATGCGTTGCGGATGAAGCCATCGCCAATGACAAATGCGGCCGGCAGCCCTTTCTTGACAACTACCTTAACGTTCTCTTCGTAGTCGTCGCCTACACGGAGCTCTTCCAGATAGAGCACCGCTCCCTCGATGATGCTGCCGTCCTCCTGCTTGATGGCGCCCTCTTTGTCCTCAAAATCGTTGACCTTGATGATGCTCTCTTTCAAGAAGCGGGTGGCATCAGCATAGTTCATCTGTATCTCCTCGCTGCCGTTTTCAAGTTTGAAGTTCATAGACTTGCTGTTGGCGAAACAGGTGCCTGTTACATCCTCACCGCTGACCGTGACGGGAAGGGTGCGCTCTTGCACCACAGCAATGGCAGAAGAACCTTTCTTGACGCTGTCAATTTTGTCGTTGCTGGGCACATAGTCGTCACGCAGAATGAGGAACTCGGTACGGCGGTTGAGGGCATGAGCCGCCTCACGTTCGTTCTTCGTCGGGAACGACTCACAGAATTCTTCTGTCAGGTAAGTGCCTTTAGGGAAGAAATACTTTTTGCCGTTGTATGTTGAGTACATGTCTTTTTCCAGCCTTCTGGGCACGCGCTCGCCATAACCCTTTGCCACAATACGGTCGGCGGCAATGCCCTTTTCTTCAACCAGAAAATCGACGCACGACTGCGCACGGTTTTGCGAAAGCACATCGTTCTTCTCTTCCGTGTCACGCGAGTCGGTATGCGAACGAAGCTCGATAACGATGGTCGGGTTCTTGACCATAATGTCATACAGGTACATCAACGAGTCCTTGTATTGCGGTTTCAAATCCCACTTTGCCAAATCGTAAAGAATTTCAGGCAGCAGGATAGGCTCCTTTGGAATAGGTTCAAGCGTGAAATCCTGATTGAAATCGGTGTTTTCCATGATGCCGATGGTGGTCAATTTGGCCGTATTGCCATTCTCCCAGTAGCCTTTCTTGGCCACTTTGATATCGTAGGTCGTTGAACCGAGAATCTTGGTCTTGTCGAAGTGGTAGTAACCCTTCACGTCAGTGGTAGTTTTGTACGATGTGCCGTCAGAACCGACGATTTCCACATCAACGCCGTCCATATACTGGCCGTTGTTCTTGTCTCTGATTTTGCCCGAAAGGGTATAAACGATAGGGCGAAGCAGGAAATAGTAAATGTCGTCGCCGCCACGTCCGCCGGGACGGTTAGAGGAGAAGTATCCCTTTGCCAGATAAGGTGACTTTGATTGAGGGTCAATGGCCTCCGTCTCATCAAAGATGATGCCGATTTCATCGCCGGAGGAGTTAATGGGCGACATCAGGTTCTCTGCAGGTCCGAAGTTGCCGTTGGCATCTACACGAGAGAGGAAAATGTCGAGTCCGCCCATACCTGGATGTCCGTCAGACGAAAAGTAGAACTCTTCATCATTGCGGAATGCAGGAAACACCTCTTGCCCTGTCGTGTTGATATTGGGTCCCAGGTTCGTGATATTGGAAAACTTGGCCGACTTTTTGGCTCGTGTGGCTTTGTAGATGTCGTAGCCGCCATAGCCGCCGGGCATATTAGAAGAGAAATAGATGGTCAATTCATCGCCGCTGATGAAAGGGTGTACATAGTTATACGCAGAATCTCCTAAAATCACGATTTCGGGTTCTCCCCAGGTGTTGCCTTTCTTTAACGATTTGTGAATATAGCATCCTTGTACTTTTTTCTTGTCTTGTGGGCATTTTGTGAAATAAATCACAGAGCCTTTGCGGTTGGCGCTTGCTTCTCCCTCGTTCACGGCACTGTTGACGATGCCGCCTTCGTCGAGCATTTTCACAGGCGACCACTCGCCGGGCCAGTCGGTGTTTTTGCTTTTAGGTTTGTTGGAGATATAGAGATCCGAAAATGCGCCGCCAGTCCACTGGTCGGTACCTTTGCCGGCAGAGCCCTCGCGGTTGGAGGAGAAGATGATAGAGTTGCGTTTCTCGTTGTTTCCCCAACGCGGCGCCCACTCATCGTCGCGGGTGTTGAACTTCTTTAGGTTCTCGACTTCATAGCGAGTGCTGTTCTCTTTCCACATTTTGGCATTGCGGCATCCGGCTATTGCGGTGTCTGCCCGAGCATCGTCAGAAGCTCTTTTCTTGTATTTGTCAAAATAAGCCAAGGCCAGGTCATAGTCGCCGCGGAGGTTATAGATTGCTCCTAAATGATACAGAATCATCGGATTGTCTTTCTGGTAATTTTTCTTTTCCAGACGCAGATATTGCTGTTCTGCTTTTTTAAGGTCGCCCATAATGCGATAGCATTCCGCAATCCGGAACGTGGCACGTTGTATTTCCACGCGGTTTGACGAAAGCTTCTTTATGCCTTTTTTATAGGCTTCGAGGGCTTTTTCGTACTGACAATCGCGGAAAAGGTTGTCAGCATCGCGCAAAACCTGTGCATTAGCAAGGGAACATGCTAAAATAAAAACAGTTAATAGAAGTGCTGCGTGTTTATAGAATCTCATATCGAATGTATATTTTTCCTTATAACCAAAAAGAGCGCTAAAATAAAAAAAATCGGGATAAGTTCGCCCTACCCCGATTTTTTTGTTGTTATAGCGGAAAAGCCTATTTCAATTCGGCTTTGGCTCTTTTCACCTTGCCGCCACGTGCGCGGAACAGGTCGTATGCCAGCGGGCTCGACACGAGAATGCCGGAGTATGTACCAAGCAGGATACCGACGAACATTGCGAACACAAATCCGCGGATGACTTCGCCGCCGAACAGGAAAATCACAAGCAGCGTAATCAACGTTGTGCCTGCGGTGTTCACATTACGTCCCAAGGTCTGGTTGATAGCGTTGTTGAAGTTCTCGTAGTTGTCGCGTTTCGGATAGAGTGCCAGATTCTCACGCACACGGTCGAAGATGACCACGTTGTTGTTGATAGAGTAACCGATCACCGTCAAGATTGCGGCGATAAAGTTCTGGTCAATTTCCATAGAGAACGGCATCACTTTATAGAGGAGCGAGAAGATACCGACGGTCAGGAACGTATCGTGGAACAGGGCGAAAACGCCGGCCACGCCGAACTGCCAGTTACGGAATCTTGCGGCAATGTAGATGAATATCAGCACAAGGGAAGCCAAGACTGCCCATACGGCGTTCATAAGCAATTCTTTAGCCACGGTAGGCTGAATCTTCTGTGAAGACTGGATGCCGCGCACGTCGTTTGTCAGATGGGTGAAGTCGTATTCAGAAAGGTCGGTCTTGTCATAGAATCCTTTCAATGCGTTGTAGAGTTTGGTTTCGCAAAGTCTGTCGTCAGCAGGGTCGTTGCTGTCAACTTTATAGTTTGTGATGATTCTGATTTGGTCATTGCCGCCGAACGTTTTCACTTCGGGGTTGCCGCCGAACTCTTTGGCAACAGCCTCGCGCACATCCTTGGTGGTGACATCCTTGTCAAAACGTACCACATAACAACGGCCGCCCGTGAAGTCGATGCCCGGCTGCAGTTTGAGTGTGCAGAACGAGATGATGGAAATCACGAAGAGAGAGCCTGAAAGGATATAGAAATACTTTCTCTTTCTGAGGAAATTGAGGTTGGCGTGCATAAAAGCGTTGATGGTAACCTTGTTGCCCACTTCCAGGGTTTTGCCTCTCTTGAGTCTTGCCTCGATAATCATACGGGAAACCAAGATGGCGGTAAACATTGACGAGAGAATACCGATTATCAAAGTGGTAGCAAAACCTTGAATAGGACCGGAACCGAAGATGTAAAGTACGATAGCGGTAATCAAAGTGGTGATGTTACCGTCGATGATGGCGGAGTAGGAGTGCTTAAAGCCTTCGTCAACGGCCACGCGGATGCCTTTCCCGGCGCGCACTTCCTCGCGAACGCGCTCATAGATGATGACGTTCGCATCCACGGCCATACCAAGGGTAAGCACAATACCTGCGATGCCAGGCAGCGTAAGCACGGCACCCATTGAGGCAAGCACACCGACAATGAAGAACACGTTTGAGAAAAGGGCGATGTCGGCCACCAGACCGGCGCGGCTGTAGTACAAGAACATGTACAGGATGACAATAATGAAAGCACCCAGGAACGAGAGGAGACCCGACCGGATGGATTCTTTACCCAGCGTAGGACCAACCACTTCTGATTGAACGATGTTCACGCGGGCTTCCAGGTTGCCGGAGTTGAGGACAGTGGCAAGGTCCTTGGCCTCTTCGATGGTGAAATTGCCGGAGATTTCGGAGTTGCCGTTCGGGATTTCAGAACGAACTGTGGGTGCGGAATATACAAACTCGTCGAGCACAATGGCGATGCAGGTCAACTTGTTCGCGCTGTTGTCGGCGGCCTCTTTTGTAATTCTGCGCCACTCGTCAGCGGCCTGGTCTTCCATCGACATGTTGACCACCACCCTGTTGTTCTGGTCCACATCCTGACGTGCCGAGCGCACTACGCGTGCACCTCCGATTGTTTCGGAACTCAAGAGCGGTCCTATACGGTCGTTTTTCTTCTTCAGCGGATAAAGCGGGTAAGCGTTTCCGTATTCACGTTCGGGAGAACCCCAGTAGAACACAACGTTCTTGTCGCCTAAGATCTTCTGCAGTTGCGGAAGCATTGCGTTGATTTTGGGCATGTCCGACTCTTTGAAGTAGCCGATTACAAAACTGCCGGGAACGGCAACGGCTTTGCTCAAGATTGCGCCGACACCAGTCTCTTCAGCGTTGTCTTCAGACACTTCCTCTTCAGGGAGTGCGGCGGTCAGGCTGTCAACCGTGGCGGTTGCAGAGTCAACGGCTATCGAGTCGTTGGTGTTCTGGGCAAGTGCGGCGGTGTCAACGGCGGGCTGCTCTTTTTTGTTTTTCAGCATCTGGGCCAGTTTCACGTCAGCTGCGGCAAAACGCTGCTGGATGCTCATGCCGCCGACGGCATCGTTATAAACCTCCCAGAATTCCAGTTTTGCCGTGCTTTTCAGCAGGTCGGTGACCCTTTCGGGCTCTTTGATGCCCGGAAGTTCAACCAAAATACGGCCGCCCTGCAGCAACTGAAGGTTGGGCTGGGCAACGCCGAAACGGTCGATACGGGTGCGCAAAATCTTGAAAGTCCTATCTACAATCTCGCTGGATTCTTTCTCGATGAAACTGACAATCTGGGCGTCTGTGGCATTCTTGATGCCGGCACGTTCGCCGAAATAGGTGCGCAAATTGGCGTTGTTCATCTTCATCTCCGCTTTTGTGCTGTTGAAGCTCTTGACGAAAATATCAACGAAATCACCGTTTGTCGTGGCTTCATACTCCTTGACGGCCTTGTCGAAAGCGGCTCTGAACAAGGGGTCTTCCTTGTTGGTCGCCAAACTTTGCACCACGTCAGGCATTGAAATCTCAAGCGTCACGTTCATACCGCCTTTCAAGTCCAGACCGAGGTTGAGCTCTTTGTATTTGCATTTCTTGTAGGTGTTGCCCAGAAACACGGTGGAGTCGTTCATGTTTGTCAGATATTGGCGTGTCCTTGCTTCAATCAAGGAGTCAACCAAATGTTTCTCCAACATCACATCTCCGTGAGCTTCTTTCTTCACCTCCTCAATAGCGGCCGGATCGTGCGCGTAATTGTCTGCTTTCTTCTCAACTCGCCATGTCACAAACGAGAAAGAAAGGCAGTACAAGCATACTAAAGCCAAAAGAACTGTGAAGAATAAAATAAGTCCTTTGTTTTTCATTTTCCTATTTGTTTAATTTACAGATTATTATATATTCTTTCGCCTGATAAATTGAAAGTTGCAAATGTACAATTTTTTTTTATCCGTCAATTGGATTATCCTTATTTCTGAACGGATTTCGCGCAAAGGCGTGCAATCCGCACCAAACAATCCCGTTTTTCTGTCGGTTCCGGAAACTGTACGCCACTTTGCGCGCTCCGTTGCTACAGGTTGTCCCTGAAGTCGTGGTGGAACGGCAATTTGAGGACATCCTTGAGCACCGCCGCTTTGACATTGATGGTGAAGTTCCACCCTTTTCGGTAACCGAACGGCACCCAGCCGAAACTCATCTCCCAGCAGTGCATATCGCGGTAGATGTCTATGGAGGTGTATGACATGGATTTCTGCACAAAGTCATAGCCGGTATTGAATCCCACTTTCCATTTCGGCGTGACGTAGATTGTGCCAGACACGTTGAGGGTGTGAACCATGTTGTGGGTGTATTTGACAGTGTCGAGCAGCCGGTAATAAGAAAGGTTGTCGTTGATGCCGTACGAGAAGGTGTAATTGAAGGTGAGCGACCAGTTCTGCCGTCCTTTTTTATCGTCCGTCTTGACGTCCGGGGCGTTTTTCTTCTTGAATGTGTTCTGGTCGATGGTCCAGTTCAGGGCAAGGCTCACGTCAGTGGAAGAGAGCCGGAAGAGCCGTTTGTTGGCTTTCCATTCAGTGAGGCTGGTGCGTGTGCCTTTCTCGTTGATGCTGTAAGGGTCAAAGGAGAAGTTGAAGGTGATGTAGATTTGCTTGAAGAGCGTACTTCGCCCGTTCAACGCCAGCCGAGACCAATTCATGGAGTCGGCGGCGAAGTTGTAGTCCATCGACAGGTTGAGATTGTCAAAGAGCGCGATTTTCTTGTATCCTGTGATGGTGTCGCGGCGCGAACGGACTTTGATTTCAATGTTGTTGCCGAAATTGAGGCGCGCCACGGCCTGCGTGTTGTTGGTTACGGTGCCGAAGATCGAATTGTCGTAGTATGTGTATTCTACCTCTTGGCCTGTAAAGGGGTTGACGTAGGTGTCTTTTATCCGTCCCGCCAAATTGGGCTGATAGGTGAAACTCAGCGTAGGCGTGATGACGTGGCGTATGGCATTCAACGCCCCTTTCTTGAAAGCATACATGACGTAGATTTTTGTGGTGAGCGAGGAGGCGAGGCTCAAGTCGTGCAGCGCGCCGAAGCCCCGTTTGAAATACGAATTGACACTGGCCGTTTCAGTGCCGCCCGTGGTGTCTATGGTCATGTCTTTGGTGTAACGCTGCAGATACCATTTCTCTATCAAGGTGGCAGTGGTGTTCCAGTTAATCAGTTTGGCTATTTTCACCGGAATCGTCAACGGTATGGTGTGCATCATGCCAAAGTCCATTTCTTGCCAGGTCTTGGACTTGAACAGGAGGGAGTCGGCGGTGTTTATTTGCCCTATGGTCTGCGATGTCCATTTCATGGCGATGTTGTCGTACCATTTAAGCCCGCCGGTCTTGTCTTTCTTCCGGAAAGGATAAAACTGCACAACCGACATGTTGAGGTCCGGCAGTTTGAAGTTGACTTCATTGGTGCCTGTGTTCTGCGAGTAGGAGGCGGTGGCATCCACATAAAAGAAATCCTTGACAGAAGTGGAGACGTTGACGGAGGAGGTGTATTGGTTTGAGAGGTAATCGCTGGTGGAGGTGTAGTTGTATTTTGAATAGTTGCTGCTCACGATGTCGATGTGGGCATTGAATCGGGTGGTAGGATGCGATTTCACGTCTTGCTTGTGATCCCAGTAGATCTTGTAGTCGTTGGAACAACGGTACGAGGAGTCGAGCCGGTCGCCCACCCTGGTTTGAGAGAACTGCAGGTTGACCGCACCGTTGCACTTGTATCGGAACACATAGTTAGACTTTGCCTTTACCGCCCACGAACCGCGCGTATATAAGTCGGTGGAGAGCAGCAAGTCGAGGTTGTCGTTGATGGCAAAATAGAAGCCGAGGTCTTGAAAGTAGAAGCCGAGGTTTGACGATTCGCCGAAAGTGGGCATGACGAGGCCTGACTTGCGTTCGGTTTCGAGCGGGAAGAACGCAAAAGGGATAGCCAGCGGCGTAGGGATGCCTTGGAAACTGAGGTATGCAGGTCCCATCACGATTTTGTCGTGCTGGATGAATTTGGCCTTTGTAAAATCTATTTCGTAATGCGGGTTGTCGAGTTCGCAGGTAGTGTATTTCCCGTTTTTGATATATGCCACATTGTCACCCATCTTCTTGATGTGCTCGCCATGCACAAAGCCATCGTCCTGCGTGGTGATGACATGGGTTATTTTTCCTTTGTGCGTGTTGAAATTATACTTTATCTCCCGGGCACGGTACTGGTCTGAACCCTGCATAAAAACGGGGTTTCCGCTGATGTTTCCGCTGGAGTCGGCGATGCCGGAGGCGTAAAGTTCGCTGTTGCGGAAATCGATGGCTATGAAGTCGGCATAGAGTTCCATGTCTTCGTATTTCACTACGGCATCCCCAAACAGGTAGGTAAAGCGTCGTTCAAGGTCGTTGACGACAGAATCGCGAGCTTTATAAGTGACGGTTGAGGTGATGGCGTCGGGCGAGATCTTCTTGCCGTGCAAGGGAACGCTGTCTTGCCGTGCGGCGACGGTGTCGCCCATGAGCGTGTCAGCAGGCACAGGCTGCGGCGCACGCATCGTCCGTTTCCTGACCGGCTCCTGCGCCTCTGCACACAAAAAGAAGAGGCTGACGGCTATAAAAACGCAGCTTCGCAGAAATAACAAACGGCCTGTGTATATTTTTTTCTTCAAGACTGACCCGATACAAAATAATATATTACATTTGTGCGCTAAAAAAACGGCAAAAGTAATCAAAAAGTTTCAATGAAATGAACTCAAAAAAGCGGTTCTTATTGTATTTACTCTCTTTTTTCATTTTTACGCCCGTTTTCGGACAGCAGGCGCAGAAAACCTTTAAGGTTGTGATAGATGCAGGACACGGCGGACACGACCCCGGATGCCTTGGAAGCGCCTTGCAGGAAAAACAAGTTGTGTTGAACGCGGCTTTGTCGTTGGGAAAACTTATCAGCGAGAATTGCCCCGACGTGCAGGTTGTCTATACGCGCAAAACGGATGTGTTTGTGGAACTGTACCGCCGGGCACAGATTGCCAACAATGCCCACGCCGACCTGTTCATCTCTATACACTGCAATGCTTCCGAAAACCACGCCGGCAACGGGGTGGAGACTTTTGTGATGGGCCTGGCCAAAAGCGAAGCCAACCAAGCCGTGGCCCGTAAAGAGAATGCCGCTATGCTGATGGAGAAGAACTATAAGAACAATTACGATGGCTTTGACCCCTCCTCTCCCGAGTCGAATGTCATCTTCTCGCTCTATTCGTCAGCATACCTCAACAAGTCTATTATGTTGGCCGACAAGGTGCAGCGCCAACTTGTCGCCGTGTCTGACATGACCGACCGCGGTGTCAAACAGGCTGGCTACTGGGTTTTGTACAAGGTGGCTATGCCCAGCATCTTGATTGAGCTCGGTTTCCTTTCAAACCCCTCCGACGAAAGTTATCTGGCAAAGTCTGCAAACCTGCAAAACGAGGCCATAGCCATTTATAACGCTTTTGTGGATTATGTCAACGCTGTCGGCGGATACAATTACAAGCACCTGAAAACCAAAGAAGTAGTCACCCAAAAAGAAGAGAAACCAGCTGCAGTTAATCAAGCTCTGGCAAAAGATACCGTTACGACTGCGGCAAAAGGGAAAGAGACGCTTGCAGACACACTCGCAGCAACGGGCGATGAAGTACGTTTCAGGGTGCAGTTTTTGGCCTCTCCCGTGAAACTCAAAAGCAACGACTCCCGTCTTCAGGGGCTGCCGGACGTGCGCCACTACAGCGAAAACGGCCTTTGGAAATATACCGCGGGCAATGAGGAAACCTTTGCGTCGGCATCTGAGATACTGAACCAAGTCAAGAAGAAGTACAAAGACGCTTTTATGATTGCATTTCATGGCGAAAAAAAAATAACCATAACAGAAGCACGGCAGTTGCTGAAAAAATAATACTTTTGCGCACTTTTCTACAGGCCGAAACCAATGAGTAAAAACGACGAGACGCGGCAAAATTCCACCCCGAAGAACACCAGCATGAAAGTGGCAGTTTTCTGCCTCACGGCTATTCTTGTTTTCTATTTCGGCATCAGTTTTCTCCGTGGACTGAATTTCTTCAACAAGAAGACTTACTACTATGCGGTTCTCGAAAACATCGGGAACTTGCACGAAAGTTCTACCATAGCCATCAACGGGTATCCCATCGGCAAGGTGAGCGACATAAAGATCCTTAGCACCGACCCGGTGAAGATTTGCGCCGAGATGATGATTACCGAAAAGATAGCGCTGCCCGAAGACACCCGCTTTGAGGTTGCGCAGAGCGACATTTTAGGCGGCGTCATCGTCAATGTCATCGTCGGGCACTCCAACGTTATGGCCCACAACAAGGATACGCTCTCTTGCACGCTGGCTTCCGGCATCTTCGACAATATCGGCGACCTGACGCAGCAACTCTCAAGCATTCTCGCCTCTATCGACACGGTAGGGCTCTCTTTCAAGGAGGCTTTCCGCCCCGATGACCCCAACAACGGCATCTCCAACATCCGCAATACGCTCGCCAATATGGAGACGTTGATAGCCAACTTTAACAAAATGATTGAAAGCAACGAAGATACGCTTCATCAGATGGCGCTCAAACTCAACGACTTCTCTACTACGCTTCATAATGCCGCTCCGCAATTGAACGCCATTGTCAACAATCTCGACAACATTACAGATACGTTGGCGCGCAACAACCTGAGCGTCTTGCTCAACGATACCAAGGAAACGATGTCGAGCATGAAGCGCGTCATGTACAGTTTTGAGCACGGTGAGGGAACGTTAGGCCAGTTGATGCAGAACGATTCCATATACAATAATATTACTAGGGCTTCAGAGAGTCTTGACTTGCTGCTGAAAGACCTTAAAGAGAACCCCGAACGTTATCTGAACATCCGCGTGTTCGGGAAAGGAAAAAGCAAAAAATAAAAACACAGAATATGTCATTGGAAATCACAGGAAGATTGATACAAAAACTGCCTATGCAGTCTGGAACGAGTGCAAGAGGAAATTGGCAGAAACAGGAGTTCGTCATCGAAACCGAAGACCAGTATCCACGCAAGATATGCGCTAATCTTTGGGGAGACAAAATAGATATGCTGAACCAGTTCAACGAGGGCGACCGGATCAGGATGTTGTTCGAGATTGAATCGCGCGAGTTTAATGGCCGCTGGTACACGGATGTCAGACCCTGGAAGCTTGAAAAGCCGATGGATGCGACTATGGGAATGCCGCAGCCCGCAGCCTATAACCCTGCCGGAACGCCGCCGCACACCGCTTACGTTCCGCAGAGCGCTCCTGCCGCCCCCTACGCTTCGCCTACAACTTCTGCCGCCGCAGACAGTTTGCCCAACATTGCATCGCCCAACGACACCTTTACCGACAACGGCCTCACCGACGACCTGCCGTTCTAACCTCCCAAAGCCTCGCAACAACAGCAAATGGAACACGGAATCTGCACATTGGCGAGTGCCGCATTGCGTATTGAGGCAGCACACCGCTCTGAAATGGTGTCGCAACTCCTTTTTGGCGACACTTATGCAGTGCTGGATACCGCCGACGAATGGGTCAGGATATGTACCGACGATTGCCGTTACGAGGGGTGGCTGCAGAAAAAACAGCACACTCCGATAGAAGAGGAGGATTATCTGCAATTGCTGAACAGGCCGCGGTGCTGTGTCAGCAGTCTTGTGCAATACGTTCAAGAGGAGACAACGGGCATCAGGTTCCCCGTTTTTTGCGGAACCCGGATTCCGCGTCCCGAAAACGGTCTGTTCCGATTAGGAAATCAGCAATTCAGCATTTCCTCACCGGAGAGTTTGTCGGACTTTGGCGATAGCCTTGCCGAAGACCGAGTCTTACGGATGCTTCAGTTTGCAAAACTGTACTTGAACGCGCCCTATTTGTGGGGCGGCCGCACCCCGGCGGGCATCGACTGTTCCGGCTTTGTGCAGGTGGTTTTCAGCAGCATCGGCATTCAGTTGCCGCGCGACGCTTCGCAACAGGTTGCAAAGGGTGAAAGCGTGGACTTCTTTGAAGAGGCCCGTCCCGGCGATGTCGCATTCTTTGAAAACAGCGTTAAAAGCATTGTCCATACCGGAATCATCTGCGAAAAGGGCAGAATTATACACGCATCGGGGCGTGTCCGCATTGACACCTTGGACGACACCGGCATATATTGCCGAGAAACCGGGGTTTACACGCATCAACTTCGCATCATCATGCGGATACTCTGACGATTTAAAGCGACAGACAAAGACGCGTTCAATCAGACTGCAACCGGCGGTTCTGAAACCGTTAATTTTTGTTTTAGTGAAAAAGTTTTTTTTAGTACTTTTGCCGCCTCAATGCGAGGCGCTCAATCCCCGTTCTCACAGACTGACAACACTTTAAACACTACGTAAAATGATAACATTTGCAATCAGTGTAGTAGTTCTCATCTTAGGCTACTTCATCTACGGGCGCTTTGTAGAGCGCGTTTTCGGTCCTGACGACCGTCCGACGCCTGCCGTGTCAAAAGCAGACGGGCTGGACTATGTGGTTATGCCGAACTGGAAAATCTTTATGATACAGTTTCTGAACATTGCCGGCACCGGCCCGATTTTCGGCGCTATTATGGGAGCCAAGTTCGGACCTGTGGCATACCTTTGGATTGTGTTAGGCTGCATCTTTGCCGGTGCCACGCACGACTATTTGAGCGGCATGCTCTCAATGCGCAACGAGGGACATGACCTTCCTACGCTCATACGTAAGTACTTAGGAAACACTACGGCCAAAATCATGCTTGTGTTCACTATTCTGTTGCTGGTGATGGTTGGAGCGGTATTTGTCTATAGTCCGGCTGAAATCCTGCACCGCATCGGCGGCCCTACCGTCATGTGGATGGTCATCATATTCATTTACTATCTCATAGCCACCTTGTTGCCTGTCGACAAGATTATCGGCAAGATCTATCCCGTGTTCGCATTCGCGCTCCTTTTTATGGCAGTGGCGTTGTTTACTGTGCTCATCGTCAAGCAGCCTGACATTCCTGAATTGTGGGAGGGTTTCAGAAACTTAGGCAAGGAGTCAGGCACGTCGTTCACCGACAGCATCTTCCCGTGTCTTTTCATCACCATAGCTTGCGGCGCCATAAGCGGTTTCCATGCCACTCAAAGTCCGTTGATGGCCCGTTGTCTGAAATCGGAACGTTCTGGCCGCCCCATCTTTTACGGCGCTATGATAACCGAAGGGTTAGTAGCCCTTGTGTGGGCCACCGTGGCCATGTGGTTCTTCTACGGCTCGCCTGCGCCAGGATATGAACTGATTGCCGGAGCCCATGCCACCGGATACAACACATCTGCCCCCAGCGTTGTGGACCTGGTATGCAGAAACTGGCTCGGGGTTGCAGGCAGCATCTTAGCCCTGTTAGGAGTCGTGGCTGCCCCCATCACGAGCGGCGATACGGCACTCCGCTCCGCCCGTTTAATAGTAGCCCAGATGGTCAATCTTGACCAGCGTCCCATCCGAAACCGCTTCATTATCTGCATTCCCATTTTTGCGGCTTCATTTCTGTTGCTGCTGTGGCAAATCAACAACCCTAACGGTTTCAACTTCATTTGGCAATACTTTGGATGGGCAAACCAGACCCTCAGCGTATTCACCTTGTGGATGCTGACAGTTTACTTGGCTACCAACCGGAAGCCCTACATCATAACGCTCATTCCGGCATTGTTTATGACTACGGTGTGCGCCACGTTCATCTTCGTGTCACCTCAGGCAATGCATCTGCCTGCCGTAGTAGGTTATCCGCTTGGCATTGTCTGTTGCCTTGTCGCCGCCGTCTGGTTTGGCATCTCGATGAAAAACAAACGCAACAAAGTTCTGCAATAAACGCAAATTGAACACACACTATTGCCATAAGATTGGCGCAAGGCTTAGCGATGTAAAAGCCTTGCGCCAATCTTCTTTTCGTCTCTACTACTCTACCGGCTCAAAGTCCTCTTTGCCGACACCGCATAGCGGGCAAGTCCAATCATCGGGCAGTTCTTCAAAAGCGGTTCCAGGCGCAATGCCACTGTCGGGGTCTCCTGCTGCGGGATCGTAAATGTACCCGCAGACAACACATTTGTACTTTTTCATCTTGTTTTGTTTTAAATTGTTATGAATGGATTTTGTTGATTTTCGGGAAGTCCCTTTTGCATTATGCGGTGCATTTTCAGGAACAATCCCTTTTTTGACATCACGGTAATAACGGTAGGTTAGCGGTTCTTCGTCCGACAACACCTCTGCATCCGCCACCTCGCCTACATACAAGACATGACTGCCTACGTCCAGACGTTCAACCAACCGGCATTCGAACCACGCAATGGCATCGTCCGTAATGATTGGCACGCCAGTAAACATTCCCCAAATAGGCTTGCTTTGGGCAAACTTGTCATAGTTTTTGCCGCTTTTGAATCCGAAATTGCCCATTGTAACCGCGTCATAATGCTTTTTCATTACAGAAACAGAAAAGTTCCGATGTTTTTCAATGAGTGAACCGGTGTGGTTCTTCTTGTTGCAGGCGACCGCAATGCGGCATGGATTGTCAGTAACCTGAAAAACGGCCGTGGCAACAAAAGCATTGTTTTCCTGCCCGTTGCCGGCACTTACAATATAAACCCCGTAGGTCATTTTGTCGAAAGCTGAAATGTTCATAATGTTTTAATATTCGATGGCGCAAAGATAATGTTTTTTACGAGAGCTTAGAACTTAGCATGTAGCTGCGCTACGCATATTGCCCCTCCTCAATTCCTCATTCCTAAATCCTCATTCAATAATTGTTACGTCAGCCCGAGGATTGTGCATTGGACGAAAAGAATCGTGGATTAATCCTATCGTATTTTCACACCGCACTAACAACTATTTTGTATCTTTGCGCCCCTAAAAAAACATGAAGAAATGTTACAGATACAACTTTTACGCGAAAATCCCCAAGAAGTAATTGACAGATTGAAAATCAAGAATTTCGATGCCACAGAAACGGTAAACGAGATTTGCCGGCTGGATTCGGATTACCGGGCTCTGAAGAAAAGTCTGGACGACAACCTTATGGAACAGAACCAAGGTGCGAAAAAGATCGGACAACTTTTCAAAGAGGGCAAGAAAGAGGAGGCCGAAACGATAAAGTCGGCGATGGCTGCGCTGAAAGAAACAGAAAAATCGGACCGTGTAAAGTTGCAGGATCTCGAAAGCCAATTGCAGAACAAAATGGTGCTTCTGCCTAACCTCCCGAACAAAGCCGTGGCTCCGGGAAAGGGTGCAGAAGACAACGAGATTGTCTATACGGAAGGCGACGCGTCCAACCTCGGTCCTGAAGCCATTCCGCATTGGGATTTGGTAAAGAAATATGACATCATTGACTTTGAGTTAGGCAACAAAATCACGGGTGCCGGTTTTCCCGTATATAAAGGCAAAGGCGCCAGAATGCAGCGTGCATTGATAGATTTCTTCCTCGACAGTGCTGTCAGTGCCGGCTTTACAGAGATTCAGCCGCCGTATATGGTCAACGAGACCTCTGCATACAGCACAGGGCAACTTCCGGACAAAGAGGGGCAAATGTACCATTGCGAAGTCGATAATTTCTACCTCATCCCTACCGCCGAAGTGCCTGTCACCAACATTTACCGTGATGTAATCCTTAAAGAGAGTGACTTTCCCGTTAAAAATTGCGCCTATTCCGCATGTTTTCGCCGCGAGGCCGGCTCTTACGGCAAAGACGTACGTGGGTTGAACCGACTGCACCAATTCGACAAAATAGAGATTGTGGTCATTGAGCACCCCGACAGGTCATACGAGACGCTGGAAAAGATGACCGATTATGCAAAAGGGCTGCTCACCAAACTCGGGTTGCCGTTCCGCGTGCTCCGTCTTTGCGGCGGCGACATCAGTTTCACGTCAGCCTTGACCTACGATCTGGAAGTCTATTCTAAAGCTCAGCAGAAGTGGCTGGAAGTGAGTTCCGTGTCCAACTTTGAGTCTTATCAGGCCAACCGTTTGAAATTGCGCTACAAAGACTCTACGGGCAAAACAAAACTCGCCCATACGCTGAACGGCAGTGCCCTTGCCCTCCCGCGCGTGCTTGCCGCTATCCTCGAGAACTACCAGACCCCCAATGGCATCATAGTGCCTGAGGTGCTGCGGCCTTATACCCGTTTTGACATCATCAACTAACCTGCCCTTATGAAAAAAATACTCTTTTCCATTCTTTTTGTTCTCTCTTTCGGTGCATTGTGCGCCCAACAAAGCGATGACGAAAGATTGGCACTGCAGTATTACAAAGACAGGGAGTTTGACAAGGCCATCACCCTTTTTGAGAAAATACAGTCCAAAAAGCCCAACTCTTACATTTACTATTATTACTATTCCGCCCTTATGGAGACGGAACGGTACGATGAACTGGAAAAACTGGTAAAGAAACAGATCCGGAATTTCCCGAATGTGCAACGCTATAAAGTTGACCTGGGCTATGTATATGAACGAAGCCGTGACCAGCAGAAAGCGGAGAAAACCTATCAAGACTTGCTGAAGAACCTGCCCGCCAAAGAGTACTCGGTACAGGAACTTTACAGTGCTTTCTACGCCAAAATGAAATATGAATATGCCGTAGAAACAATCAAGAAAGGGCGCAAACTGCTTAATAACGACTTGCTGATGTACAAGGAACTGATAGGTCTCTACCAGAATCTGAACCAGACGGAGAAAATTATGGACGAAGTGCTGGCATTGGTGCGCGATGACAACCGCCAGAACCTGGACCCGGCACAGACAGCCATACAGAATCTTTTGGTGGATGACGAAGACGGACGGAAATACAATACGGTCAGAACAACTTTGCAAAAGCAACTGCAGAAGACCCCCTCTAACCTCTGCTATCTTACGCTCCTCTACTGGATTGACCAGTTGCATAAGGATTATGCCGATGCCTTGATTTTGGCTAAGGCTATTGACAAACGGCTCAAGACAGAGGGTGCCAAGACGTATGAGTTGGCCTGTATCGCCGCTGACAACAAAGACTACGAAACTGCCATCGAAGCGCTGAACTATATCGTGTCAAAAGGCGAGAACGTGAACAACTACACACTATCGAAGATCAAGATATTGGATGTCAGGTATCTGCAACTGACCTCAACCTCTCCCGTAAAGATGGTGGATGCCCTCAACCTTGAAAGAGACTTCAAGAAAGCCATTGAAGAGAACGGTCTCCACTCCGGCACAATGGATTGGATACGCAAATATGCGCACCTGCTTGCCTTTTACGTCAACAAGCCGCAAGAGGCCATACAATTGCTCGAAAAGGCGATGGCCAATACCCGCGACACAAGAGAAAAGAACCAGTATAAGATTGATTTGGCTGATATTCAGTTATATACTGGAAATGTATGGGATGCCACCCTCAACTATTCACAGGTTGACAAGGATATGCCGAATGACGCTTTAGGAAATGAGGCTAAATTCAAAAACGCTAAACTTTCGTTCTATATCGGTGAGTTTGAATGGGCAAAAAGCCAACTTGACGTGCTCAGTGCCGCCACAACCAAGCTTATAGCCAACGATGCCATCTATTTTTCCCTCCTCATATCCGATAACCAAGACGAAGACGATGAGGATGACACCGTCTCGCTTCTTTTTACGAATACTTCTGCTAACCTGCCCTTGAAAAAATACGCAGAGGCCGACTTTTTGATATTCCAGAACAAAGACGAACAGGCTATGGCCGTTCTTGACTCTGTTGTGCTGCTCGCGCCTTTCGGGACACTGGTTGACGACGCATTGTACCAAAAAGCACTGCTCCTGATAAAACAGAAGAACTATCTCGAGGCCGAGTCGCTCCTTAAAAACATCGAAGAGAACCACGGGCATGAACTTCTGGCAGACGATGCCGTCTATCAACTGGCAGAACTTTACGAGTACTACCTGAAAGACATACCAAAGGCTATGGAATACTATATGAAGATTATACAGAACTATAGCGGTAGTTTGTATGTGGTGGAGGCGCGCAAGCATTACCGGGCACTCCGCGGCGACAATGTGGAACAGTTTTGAAAGACAGCAGTATGTTTGACAATCCCGATCAGGTTCAAGCCAAGAAGCGGTTAGGGCAACATTTCCTGAACAACGAAGAGATTGCCGCAAGAATTGCCGGCGCAGTCCTGACGCATACAGCTCCGGTGCTGGAAATCGGCCCGGGGATGGGCATCCTTACCCGCCATCTTCTGCAACAGCCTTTTCCGGAGATTTCCGTCATTGAAATTGATGAAGAATCGGTGGCCTATCTGAAAAAGCATTTCCCGCAACTGGGGAACAACCTCATTGCCGGCGACTTTCTGAAATACGACCTGTCGGCTCGCTTTGCCGGTCCGTTTGTCGTGGCAGGGAACTTTCCATACAACATCTCCTCTCAGATACTGTTCAAGGTGTTGGAATACAAAAACCAAGTTGTTGAGGTGGTGGGCATGTTCCAGAAAGAGGTGGCCGAAAGGATTACGGCAGCGCCGGGCACCAAACAATACGGCATCTTGAGTGTCCTGCTGAACGCCTATTACGACACCGAGTATTTGTTTACCGTTGCAGAAAATGAGTTCACGCCGCCTCCGAAAGTGAAATCTGCCGTTGTCAGACTTGTGCGCAACTTCGGCAAGCGGTTAGACTGCGACGAGAAGACTTTCCGGCTGCTGGTCAAGACGGCCTTCAACTACCGGCGCAAGACGCTGCGCAACGCACTGCGCCCGTTGCCTTTTCCCGCCGAATCTGTCGCTGACCCTATCTTCAACCAACGCGCAGAACAATTGTCAGTGCAAGACTATGTACGGCTTTGCAATATGCTTAATACGCCAAAATCTTAAAAAAACGATTATTATGAAATCTGTCAAGAAAGTTCTCTGTTTTGTTGTCCTCCTTGGGCTGGTCACCGCTTGCCACCCGCAGAAGAAACTGATTTCCGTTAACCGTGAAACCGACACGGTAGAACTCAAGACCGGGCAGTCGTGCGAGATAGAGTTCAGAACCAATGCCTCTACTGGTTATTGGTGGCAACTGGTAAACGGCGACGAAATCACCGTGGTGGATTCTACTGGAAAGCGTTACGAAAACCACGCGCCTAAGAACATGGTCGGAGCCTCCTCGCTTCTTTTCTGGAAATTCACCGCAAAAGAGAAGGGAACGCAGACTTTGAAATTCATCTATGCCCGAAACAAACCTGAAGAGGCTATAAAGACGCGTAATGTCACGGTTACGGTAAAGTAAGCGATGTCGGCTCGCATATACGTTGCCATTCCCGCTATGGACGAAGAGGAGAGCCTGCCGAAGACGCTCCTTGACTTGTCGAGCCAGCACTGCAACACCGCTTTCGAAGTACACATTTGTGTAAATCAACCCGAAGACTATTGGAACACCCCAGAAAAACGCCGGATCTGCGAAAGCAACAGCCGGCTGTTGCGCTATCTGCATTGTGACGCACCGTTGCCTATACACATTCTTGACTGTGCCTCTCGGGGCAAAGGTTGGAAAGACAAAAAAGGCGGTGTAGGAATGGCTCGCAAAATGCTTTCAGACAACATTATGGCGCAAGCTGCACCCGATGACATCCTCGTCAGCCTGGATGCGGACACCAGCGTGCCTGACGGCTACTTGCAGGCTATAGCCGATTTTTTTGACAAGCACCCTGGGATGGCTGCCGTTGCACTGCCATATTATCACCCGCTTGGCGACGACGAGCGGCAAAACCGCGCCATTCTGCGATATGAACTCTATATGCGCAACTATGCCATAAACTTGATGGAGATAGGGAGTCCATTTTGCTTTACCGCTTTAGGATCCGCCATAGCCGTTCGTGTTGGCGCACTGCGCAAGATTGGCGGTTTTACTCCTCTGAAAAGCGGCGAAGACTTCTACTTGCTGCAGAAATTGCGCAAGATGAGTGTTATTGGGCTTTATTGTGACACTTGTGTCAAACCGTCGCAGCGCTACTCCAGCCGGGTTGTCTTTGGCACCGGACCGGCACTGCTCAAGGGCTGCACGGGCGAGTGGTCAGGATGCCCCATTTATCCGCGCACCGCTTTCTATGCCATTGCAGAAACTTACAGGCAGTTGCCAGAATTGTACGACCACAATCTGGACAACAGTTTCCTGCATTTCCTTGAGCAGCAGTTCGGGCAACGGAATCTTTGGCAGCCAATTCGCGACAACGTGAAAGACCTGCCTCATTTTGTGCATGCTTTTCACGAAAAGGCCGACGGGCTGCGTATCCTCCAGTATCTGCGAAGCATTTGCCGTCAGAATGAAATGGAAAACGGGAAAGCATTGAACGAAAACTTACGGCATTGGCTGCCTGACGCAAGCCTGCCCGATTGGGAGAATGAACCGCTCTTCGGGGAAAGCGCCGAAACCCTCGACACGCTGCGCAATCTCTTGTTTCAATATGAGATGCGCTTACGGAAAAACATCACGGAACAGCCAGTTTGATGGAAACGGCTTTGCTCGGGAAAAGACATCGTAAATAGAGAGCTTACATTTTTTTGTACTTTTGCGCGATTTTATGTTCAGGAAACTACAGAATATTATTCTTATTGTCAGTCTGTTCTGTTGCTCGTTGATGACCTTGGCACAGACAGGCGGCAAAAACGTATATAATTTTCTTCGTCTTGGCTATGCACCCCGTCAGATAGCATTAGGAAACAGCCTGGTATCTGTCAACGACGGCGACCCGTCATTGCTCAGCCTCAACCCCTCGTATCTGGACGAGCGGCACAACAATACCCTTGTGCTCAATTTTACCGACTACTTTACGCACAATTGCTATGCTTCCGCGCTTTATGCCCATAGCGTGCCTAAGATTGGCAGCCTCTTTGCCGAGATGCGCTATGTGGGCTACGGCACTTTTCAAGGCACAGACGAGGCCGGCAATGAAACGGGGCTTTTTAATGCCGGCGACTATGCCTTGACGGTAGGCTGGGGGCGTGCATTGCCGCGCAACTTCTTTGTAGGAGCAAACCTCAAGTTGTTGCTGTCAAGTTACGAAAGTTACACCTCGTTCGGCTTTGCCATTGACTTGGCAGGCAGTTATTACAACCCCGACCATAACCTCTCTATAACCTTGCTGTTCAAGAATATAGGCAGTGAACTCAAACCATTCACCAAAGGCAATTATGAACGAGTGCCGTTTGACTTGCAGTTCGCGCTTTCGCAGCGGCTCAAGCATGTGCCCATACGCTACCATATATCCTTACACTCGTTGTATCGTTGGAATATGAATTACTATGGAGAAGAAAATCCGTTTCTTTCCACCGATGCAGTTACCGACAGTTTGCAGTATCCTTCCAAGGCATCGCAGTTTTTCGACAACTTTTTCCGCCACTTCGTCTTCGGCATAGAGATAGAGCCGGTGAAATATTTTTCCATCCAATTGGCATACAACCACAACACCCATCAGGAGATGAAAGTGCTGGCACGCCGTTCAATGGCCGGATTTTCGTATGGGCTCAACATCAACATATCCGGATTCCGAGTGGGTTTTGCGCGGCAACACTATGCCATCGGAGCCGTGCCGAACAGTGTGTCTTTTGCTATGAATTTCGATGAAATTGCGAAGATGCACCGCGACAAGAAAACAAAGAAGTTGCAAAGAGTTTCGGATTGACCGAAAAGGAAAGAAAGGCATTGTCGTTTTTCAGAAGTACACGAGGGCTATCGTATCAGTGTGACGCTGCCCGTCAGTTGAGGCTGACCAGGACCATTCGGATGGTCAAACAGTGTCCAGTATCTGATGTAATAGGTATAAACGCCCATCGGACAAACAACCCCGTTCATGTCTTTGCCGTCCCATCCGACATAAAGATTGGTGGACTTGAAAAGACATCTCCCTTGACGGTCATAAATCAACATCAGGTATCTTTCCATTTCTATCCCCTCGCAAACAGGAAGAAAAACATCGTTCAGATTGTCGTGGTTAGGGGTGAAAGCGTTGGGGACATAAAAATGAACCGAAGCCGTCACATCTATATATTGCGTTAAGGAATCAGTACAATTGTATTTATCCGTAACGTACAATGTTACTGGGTATTTCCCTATATGTCTATAGGTATGGCTTGGGGTTCGTTCGTTTTGATAATCTGAAATCTGCGGATTGAAACAGTCGTGAAAATCCCATCGCCAAACAGAATCTGGCGAGCAAGTAAGCGTGCAGTATAGCGTTCCGACAGAATCTTTCAGAACGACCTCATCTGGAGAAAAAACGAAAGAGACTTCTGGCAGCTGGTGGACGTTGACGGTAAAACTGTCGGACCTGAAACAATCTTCTTCCGGCGGAATGAAACCTCGCACAACATATTCGGTTGTGACGGAAGGAGTTACCATACGGGTTTTGCCGACGAAACCGTCATTCCATTTATACTGATAGTCCGCAGAAATTGTCGTGGCGCTCAAAACCGAGGTCTCTCCGCGGCAGAGTGAATGGTCACCTGTGATGACAGGACGTTCCATATTGACAACACCTACAAAAGCAGAGCAAGAGGCCGTACAGCCGTTGCTAAAGGTGACGGTTACGCTGTATGTGCCACTCTCGGTGGCTGTAAAAGAGAGGTTCTGATCGGTTGCGCCAGTGTTCCAAAGGAACGTTTCGGGTTGTGTTTCTTGCAGTTGTGAGATGTTTGGAGAGAGCGTGACCGTTTTCCCAGGGCATACGACGGTATCAGCATGACGTAAACTCACTTCTGGAACAGGGAACACAGAAATGGTGAATGCAGAAGAATCACCGAAACAAGTATGGCTGCCAGTAGTGATTGTTGGAATTATAGAGATAACAATAGATTGAGTAATGGCTGAATTGTTTTGGATTACAGTGTTGATATTGCCGTAGCCGCTGTCAGCAATACCTGTGATGTTAAAATTACCTGAATTATACCAGTTGACAGTGAGGTTGGGCGTAGAAGATGAAAAAGGTATTGAGACGCTGTCGCCATGACAGAACAATCTGTTATTCAGCGTATCTATTAGTGGTAAGGGGATAATGGCAAGTTGCAGGGTCACTACGCTGTCGCAACCGTTGGCAGCGGTGAAAGTCTGTGAGTATTCGCCGCTTTGGGTGTAATGGCTGCCGTTCCATTCGTAGAACTCACAAGCGGTGTGGGCGATGATGCTCTCCGTAGGT
>CAVIPZ010000004.1:0-23446 GCA_963644715.1 bacterium
AATAGAGACAATGAGAGACAATAGGTGCACTATAATAAAGATATTCAAGTTTCGGCTCACGCAGAGGCTGATACCTCGTGAGAAGTGTCAGCCCTGATTTTGGTCAGCCGAAAAGTTTTACCGGGCAGCAATGTCTTACAATAACAACTCGGTTAAGCTTGTTATGTCATCAATAATGGCATCTGCACCTGCTTTTATAAGACTTTCTCTGGAGCCGTACCCGTATGAAACGCCAATGGTAAAGCATCCGGCATTGTTGCCCATAAGAATATCGAAATGTGTGTCGCCAACAACTACGGCGTCTTCTGGTTTGACATTAAAGTGTGCAAGAGTCTTGTTGACAGGTTCTGGATTCGGTTTGGCCTGCTTTACGTTTTCGGCTGCAATGATATAGGTGATGATGTCGTTCAAACCAAAAGACTTGATAAAGTCTTTGGCAGACGCATGTCCTCTACTGGTAGCAATGGTGCAGATGCACCCCTGGTTGTGAAGGCTTCTGAGGGTGTCAGGTACATGCGCAAACATTTGAACTTTCACTTTCTGACTGACCTTTTCGAATATTTCACGATATACGGCGGTACACTGTTCGGCTTTTTCCTCACTCATGGGATTTAAAATAGGGAACGCCTTGACGAGTGGGAGGCCTATAGTAGCCGAAATCTCTTCATCAGAATGCTGCGCAAGGCCCATGGCATCGAATGTTCCGTGAAATGAGCTTAGGATGATTGGACGTGTATCAGCGATGGTGCCGTCGAAATCGAAGATTGCTATTTTCTTCATGAAATAACGATGTTGTTGTGATTAGTGTAAAAAAGCCTTGCATTTCTTTGGCAGAAGAATGCAAGGCTTTATTGGAATAGGGGCGAAATGTTAACTCTTTACGGGTATCTTGTCTATACGTTTCTGATGGCGTCCGCCTTCGAATGGAGTGTTGAAAAATTCATCCAAAATCTTACGGGCCATATCCTGATCAATGAAACGGCCTGGCATGACAAGCACGTTGGCATTGTTGTGCTGACGGATGAGATGTGCAATCTCGGGAATCCAACATAGTCCGGCACGTATGCTCTGATGCTTGTTGAGTGTCATGGCAATGCCTTCGCCCGATCCGCAGATGCCTATACCCGGATAGACCTCGCCTTTCTCGATGCCCTCGGCCAAGGCGTGGCCATAGTCGGAATAGTCGCAACTATCTTCGGTGAAGGTGCCGTAGTCCTTGTAGTCAATGCCTTTGGCATCAAGGTATTGCTTTACAAACTGTTTTAAGGCAAAGCCAGCGTGGTCGCTGGCTAAGCCTACGGTCTTTACTTCCATCGGAAATTAGCAGTTCAAGAAGTCCTTCACTTGCTTGTAGACGTTTGCACCGGTGTAGCCCAGTTTCTCGTCGAGCACCTTGTAGGGGGCAGAGAAACCGAAACTCTCCATGCCGAATACCTTGCCGTTGGCACCTACCAGACCCTGCAGTGTCACAGGAAGACCGGCGGTCATACCGAAGATCTTGGCGTCCTTGGGCAATACGCTCTCCTGATACTCCTTGCTCTGGTTGCGGAAGAGACCCTCAGAAGGAGCGCTCACCACGCGAACCTTGATGCCGTCGGCACGAAGAGCCTCGCAGCCGGCCTCCAGAGTAGAAACCTCAGAGCCGCTGGCAACGAGGATCACATCGGGATTCTCGTCGCTGCCTGCCACGATGTAGGCACCCTTGGCAGCCTGCTCGTAGTCGGTACCCTCGGGCAACTTGGCGATGCCCTGGCGAGAGAAGATAAGTGCGGTAGGAGTGTCGATGTTCTCCATAGCCAGTTTCCAGCAGACGGTGGTCTCGTCGGCATCGGCCGGACGGAACACGCGCACGCTGTCTTTGCCGGCGTGGTTCTTCATCTTCTCCATCAGGCGAATCTGAGCCTCTTGCTCAACAGGCTCATGGGTAGGTCCGTCTTCACCCACACGGAAGGCATCGTGGGTCCAGATGAACTTGACGGGAATCTGCATCAGGGCAGCGAGGCGCACGGCAGGCTTCATGTAGTCGGAGAACACGAAGAACGTACCCATGGCTGCAACGACACCGCCGTGGAGCATCATGCCGATACACATGTCGGCCATGGTCAACTCGGCAACACCTGCCTGGAAGAAGGCACCCGAGAAGTCGCCACGGACAATGCTCTTGGTCTTCTTCAGGAAACCGTCGGTCTTGTCGGAGTTGGAAAGGTCGGCAGAGGCGCAGATCATGTTGGGCACCTGCTCAGCCAGAACACCCAGACAGGTGGCGCTGGCAGCACGTGTGGCTGAACCGGCTTTCTGCTCGCACTTGCTCCAGTCGATCTTGGGAGCCTTGCCGCTGAACCACTCGTCCATCAAGGCAGCCTTCTCGGGGTTGGCCTTGCGCCAGTCGGCCTCAGCAGCCTTGCGCTTGGCAACGATGCCCTTCAACTCTTCTGCACGCTTGGCATAGAGTTCCTTCACATCGTCGAAGATGACGAAAGCGTTCTCGGGATCACCGCCGAGGTTCTTGATGGTGTTGACATAAGCGTCGCCGCCGAGGGGAGCACCGTGGGTGTTGATGCAAGCCTCGTAACTGGTGCCGTCGGCACGGAGGGCGCCTTTACCCATTACGGTCTTGCCGATGATGAGGGTAGGACGCTCGGTTTCCTTCTGGGCAGCGTCGAGGGCCTCGCGGATCTGGGCAACGTCGTTACCGTTGATCTTGATGACGTTCCAGCCCCAAGCCTTGTATTTCATCTCGGTGTCTTCGTTCATCACAACACCTGTCTCGGTAGAGAGTTGGATGTCGTTGGAGTCGTAGAACATGATGAGGTTGTTGAGGCCGAGGTTGCCGGCGATACGGCCAACACCCTGCGAGATCTCTTCTTCCACAGCACCGTCGGAGATGTAGGCGTAAATCTTGTGCTGCATCATCACTGAGCCCAGACGAGCCTCGAGGAACTTCTCTGCAACGGCAGCGCCTGCTGCAAGTGCATGGCCCTGTCCGAGAGGACCAGAAGAGTTCTCAATGCCGCGTGCTATGTCGAGTTCGGGGTGACCCGGAGTGACCGAACCCCATTGGCGGAACTGCTGCAGGTCTTCCATGGAGAAGAAACCGCGCATGGCCAGGCCGGCATAGAGCATGGGGCTCATGTGGCCGGGGTCGAGGAAGAAGCGGTCGCGGCCCGTCCATGAGGGGTCAGAGGGATCGTATACCAAGTACTCTGAGAAGAGCACGTTGATGAAGTCTGAGCCGCCCATTGCACCGCCGGGATGGCCAGAGTTGGCTTTTTCTACCATTGAAGCAGCCAAGATACGGATGTTGTCGGCTGCATGGTTCATTACTTTAATGTCGTTCATTGTTGTAATATTTTAGTATTGTTGTCTTTGTAAATCCTTTATTGTCCGTTTGTTGCAAAGTTACTATTTTAAATTAACAACTACGATGGATTTTGCGGGTATTTTAGCGTCCAGCGTGTTTTTCTTCAGTTTTGCGTCGGTGAAATTGGCGGCTTTGATGACTTCAGGATGGTCGAAGTCGTTGTAGTCGGTGATTTTCTTTGCCGTCAGAATCTCGCCGCTGACGTTCTTCACGGCATAGCCCTCAAGATTGATTTTCACTGTCTGGGCTTTCTCCAGACTGGTGTTGACGAGGGCGATGATGATGCCGCCGTCTTGCTTTTTGGCTGCCGACACGGAGACAGCGGGAATTTTGCCGCCTGCCATGCGGTACATGTGGCCGCCCTCAACAGGGATGGAGTCGGTCTGGGCATCCATCGGAAGGTATGTGGCCTCTTGGAACCCTTGGTACATCTTGAAGACGTGGTAGGTGGGGGTGAGCACCATGTGGCCGGTGCCCTTGGTGTCGGTGAGAATCATCGACTGCAGCACGTTGACCACTTGTGCGATGTTGGCCATCTTTACGCGGTCGGTGTGGCGCTGGAAGATGTTGAGTGTCAGCGCAGCCACCATGGCGTCGCGCATGGAGTTTTGCTGATAGAGGTGTCCCTTGATGGTCCCGGGCTCTTCGTCCCACCAGGTGCCCCATTCGTCTACCAGCAGGCCAATTTTCTTTTGAGGGTCTTTCTTGTCCATAATGGCTGCGTGCTTTTCAATGACCTGTTCTATCTGCAGCGCCTTGCCGATGGTCCAGTAGTATTCCTGGTCGTTGAAATTGAGGGCTGCGCCCTTGTGGTCGCTCCAATCCTTGACGGTGTAATAGTGCAGCGAGACTCCGCTCATGCGGCCGCCTACGTTGTCCATCAGCACCTTGGTCCAATTGTAGTCGTAGTCGCTGGCACCCGAGGCAATCTTGTAGAGATGGTGGTTGTCGTAGTTGCGGCAGTAGGTGGAGTAACGGCGGAAGAGGTCGGCATAATACTCGGGACGCATGTTGCCGCCGCATCCCCAACTCTCGTTTCCTACGCCGAGGTATTTCACGTTCCACGACTTCTCGCGTCCGTTCTTGCGGCGGAGGTTGGCCATGGGCGTGTCGCCGTCGGAGGTCATGTATTCCACCCATTTGGCCAGTTCCTCTACTGTGCCGGAACCTACGTTGCCGCTGATGTAGGGCTCGGCTCCCAGCAGTTCGCATAAGTTGAGAAACTCGTGTGTGCCAAAGGAATTGTCTTCGATGGTGCCGCCCCAGTTGTTGTTTTGCATCTTGGGACGTTGGCTCTTGGGACCAATACCGTCGGTCCAGTGATACTCGTCGGCAAAGCAACCGCCGGGCCAGCGCAGCACAGGTACCTTCAGGTCTTTCAAGGCCTGCAGCACGTCGGTGCGGTAGCCGTCGGTGTTGGGGATGGCCGACTCGGTGCCTACCCATAGACCACCATAAATGCAACTGCCAAGATGCTCGGCAAACTGTCCGTAGATTTCTTTGTTGATTTTATACTTGCCTTGGTCGGCGTGTATGGTGAAGGTGGCGTCTTGCGCTGAGATGTTGCACGTGAGCACTAGGGCAAAGGCCAAGGTGGTGTGTTTCTTTAGAATCATGGTGCGGTTTTGTTAGCGGGGTAGGGCTGATTGTGGTGGGATGAATATTTGTGGGGTGATGGTGAAAATGGTAGGGGTGTGCGCGTGTGATTAGTTCTTGCATGATTGATTTGGGGATAACCCGCAAGTGCTTTTCTGCCGAAGTCTCGCCAACCTCAATGCTTGTTGGCAGATGATGCCAGTGCGAGGCATACGGTGAGTGAAACGGTTGAGAGTAAAGCCCTTGCGGATTATCCTTTAATCAATGATTTAGTCTTTGTTTTGCACAGCGGCCTGCTCAATGGCCAGGCCTTTCTTGTAACTCTCGATGTAGTCGTTGAAGCCTTGTACCTCTTCGGGGGTGGGCTTCACCTCGGTGCCCTGGTTGCCAGCGAACACCTTCTGGTCGAGGAAGTCGGCCAGTGACTGGTGCTTGTCACTGTTGACGAGGTATGAGGCCAAGAGGGCCATACCCCAGGGACCACCTTCGCCAGCTGTCTTCATGACGGAGATGGGAAGGTCGAGGGCTGCGGCCAGAATACGCTGACCAACTTCGGGAGTGGTGAAGAAACCGCCGTGACCCGTGATGCGGTCTACCTGTACCTTCTCGTCCTTAAACAGGATGTCGTTGCCAATCTTGAGCACAGCAACAGCACCGTAGAGGTTGGCGCGCATGAAGTTGGCGAGCGAGAATACATCGTTTGGCGAACGCACAATCATTGGACGACCTTCGTCGAGGCCGGTGACAGGCTCACCCGAGAAGTAGTTGTAGGCCATCAAGCCACCGCAGTTGGCATCCCCCTTGAGGGCTGCTTGGAACAGGCTGACAAACAACTGGCCCATGTCGACCTTTTGGCCGGTGAGTTCCATAAACTCCTTGAAGATGTTGACCCAGGCGTTGATGTCGCTGGTGCAGTTGTTGCAGTGAACCATAGCCACGGGAGCACCGTCAGGAGTGGTGACGATGTCGATGCTCTTGTAGGGCTTCGAGAGATTCTTCTCGAGCACGATCATTGAGAAAGAAGAGGTACCGCAACTGACGTTGCCGGTGCGCTTTCTGACAGCGTTGGTGGCTGCCATTCCTGTGCCGGCGTCGCCCTCGGGCGGACACATAGGGATGCCTGCTTTCAGATGACCTGTCGGGTCGAGCAACTTGGCACCCTTCTCGGTGAGGTGTCCGGCATCTTGTCCAGCTACAAGCACCTTGGGCAGAATGTCGCGGAGTTTCCAGGGGAAGCTCTTCGATGAGATGAGCGCGTCGAACTTCTTGACCATCTCCTCGTCGTAGTCCTTGGTGCTGGGGTCGATGGGGAGCATTCCCGAAGCATCGCCGATGCCGGTGACACGCTCGCCGGTGAGTTGCCAGTGGATGTAAGCGTCGAGTGTGGCAAGGTAGTCGATGTCTTTCACGTGGCTCTCGCCGTCGATGATGCACTCGAAGAGGTGCGAGATGCTCCAGCGGAGAGGAATGTTGAAGTCGAAGAGTTCTGAGAGGCGGGCAGCGGCCTTGCCGGTGTTGGTGTTACGCCATGTGCGGAAGGGCACCAGAATCTCCTCGTCTTTGTTGAACGCCATATAGCCGTGCATCATTGCGCTGATGCCGATGGCTGCCAGGTTCTCCAGTTCGATGCCGTACTGCTTGTTGACATCGTCGCGCAGCGAGGCATAGCAGGTCTGCAGACCTTCCCAAATAGCCTTTATGCTGTATGTCCACAGTCCGTTTTCCAGTTGGTTTTCCCAAGTGTAGGAGCCTTGTGCTATCGGGCTGTTGTCGCCGTCGATCAGCACGGCCTTGATTCTTGTGGAACCAAACTCGATGCCGAGGATGGCTTTGCCTTGTTGTATGGTTTCTTTTGCTGTCATGGTATGGTTTCGGTTAGTAAAAACAATTAGAACTTTGGACTTTAGTGCGCAGCCCTCTGCACGTTTGCCGAAGCAAGGCTGAGGTGGGCAGTGCACGAAAATCCAAAGTTCTTGTTGTTAATTAGTGGAGTGCTTTGTTAAGCATGTAGTAAATCTCGTTGTTGCGGAGTTGCTCCTTGAAGGCGCGGATCGAGGTGTTCTTGTCGATGTTGACAAACTCGATGCCAAGAATCTCGCAGAAGTCTTCCCAATACTCAGCGGTGAGGTCATAAGAGAAGGCACTGTGGTGTGTACCACCGGCGAGGATCCAAGCTCCGGCGCCAATCTCGAACGAGGGCTGGGGCACCCAGAGGGCTGAGGCTACGGGCAGTTTGGGCATAGGCTGCGGCTCGATGCACTCTACCTCGCTGGCGATGAGTCGGAAGCGGTTGCCGAGGTCTACGACGGTTGCCTTGATACCCTTGCCTGTCTTAGAGGTGAACACGAGGCGGGCGGTCTGCGACTTGCGGATGCCGATGCCGAGGAAGTGAACCTCGAGTTTGGGCTTGTCGGAAGCAATCAGCGGGCAAACCTCGAGCATGTGGCTCTGCAGGCTTGATGTCTGGCCCTCGGCGAAGTTGAGCGTGTAGTCCTCAAGGAACGAGCAGCCCTTCTCGAGACCCTGGTTCATCACCCAGAGTGAACGGTAGAGGCAAGCCGTCTTCCAGTCACCCTCAGCACCGAAGCCATAGCCCTCGGCCATCAGGCGCTGCGAAGCAAGACCGGGAATCTGGTCGAAGCCGCAGAAGTTGGGGTCGTTGACGTCGGCGTCGCCAAGGTCGTCGAAGTTGGTGGTGAAGGCAATGGCACCTTCGTCTTTCAGCACGCGGCGCAGAGCGATTTCAGCCTTGGCTGAGTTCTTGACCTTCTCCCAGTAGACCTCTTCGCCAGACTCGTCGATCTTGATGGTGTACTGCTTCTTGTACTCCTCGACCAGTGCGTCAGCCTCTTCGTCGGTAACCTTCTTGTAGTACTCCATGAGTGAAGAGACAGGATAGTAGTCTACGTGGTAGCCCAGACGCTGCTCGAACTCTACACGGTCGCCATCGGTAACGGCCACGTTGTTCATGTTCATACCGAACATCAGACAGCGTACGTTGTGAGCATCAGCGACTGCAGCAGCCACGCGAGCCCAAGTGGCGATCTGCTTCTGAGCCTCTTCGCTCTTCCAATAGCCGACAACCACCTTTCTGGCAACACGCATGCGGGTGCAGATGTGACCGAATTCGATGTCGCCGTGAGCCGACTGGTTGAGGTTCATGAAGTCCATGTCGATTGAGTTCCAGGGCAACTCGGCGTTGTACTGAGTGTGGAAGTGGAGCAAAGGCTTCTTGAGGGCCTGCAGACCCTTGATCCACATCTTGGCGGGCGAGAAGGTGTGCATCCAGGTGATGATACCCACGCACTTGTCGTCGTTGTTGGAAGCCTTCATGACGGCCTCTACTTCAGCCGATGAGTTGGCTGTGCCTTTGTAGACTACCTTGATGGGGATAATGCCGCTGTTGTTGAGGCCGTCGACCATGTCCTTTGAGTGACCGTCTACGATCTTGACAGTCTCGCCTCCGTAGAGGAGTTGTGCTCCGGTTACGAACCAGATCTCTAAGTTTTCGAATGCTTTAATCATTGTTGTTTGTTTTTAATTATTAGTTGGTTTTTATTGTTTGTTGTAGACCCTGCCCCTTTCCTTTTATATAAGGTGGGGCAGGGGAATGGGGGTTACTTCTTTTTCTTCTGGCCGTAGTAGGCGTTGGGGCCGTGCTTGCGACTGAAATGCTTCTCTACGAGCAGTGGGTTCATTGTGGTACCGGGGTTGACGCTGAAGGAAATGAAGGCCATCTTGGCCACCTGCTCAGCCACAACAGCGTGGTAGACGGCTTCATCGGCATCCTTACCCCAGGTGAAGGGGCCGTGGTTCTTGACGAGCACGCCGGGCGTGTGCACGGGGTTAATGTTGTCTTTTTTGAAGCGGTCTACGATGACCACTCCGGTGTTGTACTCATACTCGGCCATCATGTCTTCGGTCATTGCATCGGTGCAGGGGATGCAGTCATGGAAATAGTCGGCATGTGTGGTGCCGATGTTGGGGATGTCCTTGCCGGCCTGGGCCCAGGCTGTGGCATAGGTGGAATGTGTGTGCACCACACCGCCGAGTTCGGGGAAGGCGCGGTAGAGAACCAAGTGTGTGGGAGTGTCGGATGAAGGATTGAGGTCGCCTTCCACCACTTTGCCTGTCTCGAGGTCAACGACCACCATGTCGCTGGCCTTCATCGTGTCGTAACTGACACCCGATGGCTTGATGACGACAAGACCTTTTTCACGGTCGATACCACTCACATTACCCCATGTGAAGAGCACGAGGTTATGCTTTACGAGGTCAAGGTTTGCCTTGAACACTTTTTCTTTCAGTTCCTCTAACATAGTTGTTTTGTATTAGTTGTTTTTGTATGTTGTTCTTGTGTCTTCTTGTTTGTTGTCTTGGTATACGCTCTTGCGTTTTGTTCAGGTGTGTTGGCAGAGCGCTGAGGGGTGGGGCAGTGGGTGCGGTATATGGTGTGTTTTGCGGATGTTCTATTTAAGGTTGAAGCATGGCGCTTCTTCGTAGGCCCGCTTGTTGAAGCGGTAGAGTGCAGCTCCCCGTTTGGAGGAGACTTTGTCGATAAGGTCGGTCTTCTCGATGAAGTCGATGTCCTTGATGCGTTTGCGGAAATTGCGCTTGTCCAGTTCTTCGCCCATAACGGCTTCGAAGACGTGCTGCAACTGTGTGAGTGTGAAGTATTGGGGCAGCAGATGGAAACTCAGCGGTTCGTTGTTGATGCGCCGGCGTATCTGCTTGATGGCATTGATGATCATCTGGTTGTGGTCAGAGTATAGGTGAGGCAGGTTGTCGAGGGTCACCCATTCCAGGCCATATTGCCTGCGGATAGTGTCGTCGTAGTCTTTCACGTTGATAAGTGCGCAGTAGGCCACAGAGACGACCCGCTCTCCCGGGTCACGGTCTATTCGTCCGAAGGCGCCTACCTGTCGGATATACAGACCTCTCATTCCGGTGAGGTTCAGAATGACACGGTTGGCGGCATCTTCCAAATCCTCGTCGGGACCGACAAAACCGCCGTAGAGCGACCACTCGCCGCGTCCAGGCTCCATCTGTCGTCTACCGATAAGCACCTGCAGGCTGCTCCCGTTGAAACCGAAGATGATGCAGTCTACAGAGACGAGAACCTTGGAATGTTCGTTGTAGTATTGTGTCATTGCTGTTTGTATGAATGCTTGAGAAAAGTGGGGGGGGGAGCCGGAAACGTTGCTCCGGCTCCGTCCACTTTTAATATAAGGTCTACCAGAAATACCAGTAGAATGCGGCGCAGAGTGCAATCACAAAGAGTGTGCCGATGATATCGAAGGCACCCCAACTGTTGCGTATCGACTTCTTGAAGTCTGCCGTAAAGGTGATGGCTTCCACCTGGGCCTTGCTGGGTGCGGGTGTGAAGCAACTAACGACAACCATGAAGATGATGAGGAACACGAGCAGCCAGCATTCGAAGACGAGCCAGTTGGTCTGCCAGAACCATGCGGTGTTCTCCCAGAAGGCACCCTCCATAGTGGCCTTGCCGGTGTCGGTGATGACGTTGGTCACCAAGCGGAGCATGCCGATGAGGAAGCCAGTAATCATGGTGTACTCACCAGCCTTAGGCGTGATCTTCTTGAAGAAGATACCCATTGCAAACACAGCCACCATAGCAGGAGCGAGCAGCGACTGGATGCCCTGGAGGTAGTTGTAGAGGGTGTCCATCTTCATCATGATAGGCAACCAGGCGAAGCCGAGAATAACGACCACAACGGTGGCGATACGGCCAACGAGCACATAGTGAGCCTCAGACATACCCTTCTTGAGGGGCTTGTAGAAGTCCTCGGTGAAGAGTGTTGCGCAAGAGTTGAAGAAAGCGGCAAGCGAGGCTACGAGAGCGCAGATGAAACCGATGGTGACGATGCCCTTGATGCCGGCAGGCAGCACGGTCTTTACCATGATGGCGAAGGCAGCGTCGGTGTTGTCAATCTGGATAGCACCCTTCTGTGCCAGTGCAGCGGCAATCATACCGGGGATAAGGAACATGAAGCAGGGGAGGACCTTGAAGAAACCGGCAGCGATGGTACCGCGACGAGCACGCTTCATCACTTCCTCGTTGCTCTCACCGGGAACCTGTCCGAGCACACGCTGAACGATGTGCTGGTCGGTGCACCAGTACCAGAAGCCGATGATAGTAGCACCGATGAACACCACGAAGCCTGGGTATTCCTGATACATGCCGTCGCCCTCTTCCCAGTGGAACATATGAGTAGTGCCGTAGCCGTTGTTCAACTGTCCGCAATAGTCCATCATGCTGGTCCAACCTTCAGCAATGCTGCCGCCGCCCAGTGTAGCAAGACCGAGGAACAGCACGAGGAAAGAACCGATGATGAGGATAGGTGTCTGGATTGTTGAAAGTGTCATCACACCCTTCATGCCGCCGAAGACGGTGAAGATGGTGGTGAGCACGATGAGGCCGATGGCGCCCACCCAGAAGTTCAAGCCCCAGAGGAACTGGAAGAAGATACCGCCGGTGAGGGCTGTCACGCTCACCTTGGTGAGGATGTAGGCCACAAGGGTGATGATAGACAGCCACGAACCCGTGCGCTGGGTGTAGCGGAACTTCAGGAAGTCGGGCATGGTGATGATCTTGCCCATCTTGTTGATAAGCAACTGATAGAATGGCACGAAGAGCCAGCCGAGAATCAGGATCATCCATCCCTGCATCTCCCAGTGGGCCATGCCCACACCGCTCTTAGCACCTGTACCGGCAAGTCCAACAAGGTGCTCGGAACCGATGTTGGCGGCGAAGATAGCCATACCTATTACATACCACGGCTCGCCCTTACCAAAGAGGTAGGCAGAAGAGTCTTCACCCTGCTGAGCCTTTCTGTCTTTAACGATAGCATGCCAGACTGCCCAGATCACGCCAATAACGCCAATGGCGAGCACTGCCCAGTCGAGCCATACGAATTCTGTTGAATTCCAATTCATAATTGATAAAAGATTGTTTAGATGATTGTTGTTCTACTTACTTGATGCTGAACTTGTAGGCGAGGTGCGAGTAGTACTTCTCGCCGGGCTTCAGCGTAGCGTCGGTCCAGTCTTTGGTGCCCTGTGTGATCTTGGTGGGCGAGTCGGGGTATTTCTGGCTCTCAAAGCAGACGCTCACGTGCTTGGGATACTTGATGCCGTGCTTGCAGGCAATGCCTGTGCCCTGGAAGTTGCCGGTGTAGACCTGTATGCCGGGCTCGTTGGTGTAGACCTCGAGCAGGATGCCGGTCTTGGGCGAATAGAGGCTTGCGCAGACAGTCTTGTCATCGCCCTTGCCGTCCTTATAGGTATTGAGGCACCAGTTGTGGTCGTATCCTGTGGCATTCTTTATCTGGTCGTAGGTGGTGTCTACGATGGTCTCTCCGATGGCGTGTGCCTTGCGGAAGTCCATTGGTGTGCCGGTGACGTCTTTGATTTCGCCTGTGGGGATGTACTTGGCGTCAGAGGGGGTGAACTTGTCGGCGTTGATGTACATCACCTGGTCGACGCCCTCCTGCGAGGGATCGCCGTTGAGGTTGAAGTAACTGTGGTTGGTCATGTTGATGACTGTCTCCTTGTCGGTGGTGGCGCCGAAGGTGATGTCGAGTGTGTTGTCGCTCTTCACCACATAGGTAGCGGTGGCCTGCACGTTGCCGGGGAAGCCGTTCTCGCCGTCGGGGGCGTTGATGGCAAAGGTCACCGAACTGTCGGTTTTCTCCTTGATGTCGTACACCTTATTAATCCATCCGGTGTTGCCTCCGCCGTGCAGGCAGTTTTCGTTGTCGTTGGCGCGCAACTGATAGGTCTTGCCGGCAATGACAATCTTGGAATCTTTGATGCGGTTGGCATAGCGGCCTACGCTCGATCCGTAGTCAGAGGGACTGTTGAGCGTGTCGGCATACTGGTGGATGTTGTCGTAGCCGAGCACCACGTCGGTGGGTTTGCCGTCTTTGTCGGGCACGCAGATGCTAACCACGCGTCCGCCATAGTTGGTGAGGCACACTTCCATGCCGTTGTTGTTTTTGATGGTGACCAGTTCGGTCTTTTTGCCGTTGAGCGTGGTGTCGAAGGCAGCAGGGTCCAAACCGGACACCGTTTCAGTGGCTTTCTGTCCGCCACTGCATGATGTCAAAGCCACAACAGCCAGTCCGGCTCCATACATCAGATTCCTTAAGTTTTCCATACAATAGTGTTGTTAGTTATTGGTTCTTGATATTTGCTTGTAAAGATACAACATTTTCGTGAAAGTTGTACTTGATTGCCGTTTTTTTTTTGAAAAAGGGTATTATTTACACTTCTTTTCGCTTGTTGGCCGCTTTTTTAACATCCTTTACGGCGGAAAGTGGTGGTCGTAATCAAAAAATGCGCCATTTCAACGTTGGAGTGTGGGGGGACGAAGGCTTGATGAAGGATTGGTGGAGTCTTAATCAAAATTGGTGTTGGCTTGATTACAATTGGTAGTGTCTTGATTAAAAAAGCTTGCAACAAAAAAACCTGCTGTCTCCATGATGAGACAACAGGCCTTTAATTGTATTTTATGCTGCAAGAAGTCGGTTGGGTGGAACGGGGCAGGTTAGGCTTTCCGTGGGCCATCCATACTCTATAGAGCAATTAGGTAATGTTGGTGTTGGGAGATCAGCAGATCTTTCTGGAACCGTCACCGATAACCACGTCGATAACCTGGGGCTCGTGACCGTATTTCTCGTTGAACTTCTGCTTGGCATCGGCAATGAACTTGTCATAGACTTCGTCTTTCACGAGGTTGATGGTGCAACCGCCGAAGCCGCCGCCCATGATACGCGAACCGGTTACGCCGTTCTCCTTGGCGAGGTCGTTGAGGAAGTCGAGTTCTTCACAACTCACCTCATACTCCTTGCTCAGACCGTAGTGGGTCTCGAACATCTTCTGACCGACGGTCTCGTAGTCGCCCTTCTCGAGGGCCTCGCTGACAGCCAGCACGCGGTCTACCTCACCCAGCACGAAGTGTGCGCGTGTGTAGTCTTCCTCGCTAACAACTGACTTCACAGCCTCCAGTTCGTCCCAGTTGGCATCGCGCAGTGTCTCGAACTTCTTCTCGGGGAACTTCTCGCTGAGAGCCTTCACCACGTTCTCGCATGAGTTGCGGCGGTCGTTATAGGGAGAACCCTTCAGTTCGTGCTTCACTTTCGAGTTGAGTAGCACAAGTTTGTAACCTTTCGGTTCCCAGGGGAAATATTCGAACTCGCGGCTGCGGCAGTCGAGACGCATCAGTTTGCCCTTCTGTCCGAAGACTGAAGCGAACTGGTCCATAATGCCACAGTTGACACCGATATACTTGTGCTCAGTGGCTTGTCCGGCCAGCACCATGTCCCACTTGGAGACCTTGTTGTCGCCGAAGAGGTCGTTGAGTGCGCAGGCGAAGCAACTCTCGAGAGCAGCCGATGAAGACATTCCTGCGCCCAGAGGTACATCACCGGCGAAGGCAGCGTTGAAAGGCTTCACGTCTACACCGAGCGCCTTCATCTCCTGCACCACGCCATAGATGTAGCGAGCCCATGTGGCCTTAGGACCTTCGGGGTCGTCAATCTTGAAGTGAGCCATATCCTTCAGGTCGATGGAGTAGATGTTGCAAGTCTGCTGGCCGTTGGGGCGAACTTCAGCCATGATGCCCTGCTGGACTGCACCGGGGAACACGAATCCGCCGTTGTAGTCGGTGTGTTCGCCAATGAGGTTGATGCGTCCGGGAGAGTGGTAGATGTTACCTGTCTTGCCGTCGAAATGCTTGATGAAGCGACTTCTTACATATTCAATATCCATAGTTCAATTTTTTTAAAAGTTAATAGGAACTTATTTGTGTTAGTCTTGTTTTTATTTGCTTAGTCCAATCTTCGAGCCCCAGTTGCAGAACCAGACGATGTAGGCGTAGAAGATGAAGAGGCAGCAACTAGCCACGATGACGCTGGTGGAGTCGACGAGTTTGCCCATCACCGGGGTGAGGAGGGCAGCACCGATGACACCGGTGTTGATGACGCCAGTGGCCGACTTGGTGTGGGGACCGAGTTCCTGCAGACCCAGGTTGAAGATCAAGGGCCACATCACTGAGTGGAACAGTCCGGCAGCAATCATGCACCAGATGCCGGCCATGCCCGGGAGCACTACGCTCAGCAGGATGCTGGCGGCACCGAGGGCCACACATGAGGTGAGTAACTTGCGGGGTTCAAACTTGGCCAGAATGGCGGCGCCGATGAAACGGCCGACCATCATGCCACCCCAGTAGAAGGCCAGATAACTAGTGGCTACTGTAGTGTAGTCGACACCTTCGCCCAGCAGGTCGCGGAACTTGTAGGGCAGCATGGAAGGCACTCCAATCTCAACGCCCATGTACATGAAGATGCCGAGTGCGCCGAGCCACACGTGGGGATACTTGAAGACCGATGACTTGTACTCGCGGTGTACGCCGGCGTCTTCGGCCTGCTTGCCCTCGTCGATCTTGGGGAGTTTGAGGAACACCAGGATGATGCAGATGAGCAGTGTGAAGAGACCAAGGCCAAGGAACGGAGCGGGCACAGCCTCAGGCTTGGCTTCCTGTCCACGGATGATGACGTAGGTGATGAAGAGCGGAGCCAACGTGGTGGCCACCGAGTTGAGTGCCTGGCTCAGGGTCATGCGGAAGGCGCCCTTTTCAGGCGATCCGAGCACCATAACGTATGGGTTGGCCACGTTCTGGAGCATCACCACACCGCAGGCCACGAGGCACATGCTGGCCAGGAACACCGTGTAGACGTTGGCCTGTGCGGCGATGGCCGAGTTGATGCCGATGGAGTTGATTACGAAGCCGATGCCGGCTACTGCCAGACCGAGGATGAGGGTTCCCTTGTAGCCAATCTTGCTCATGAGCATAGCGAAGGGGATGCTCAGCAGATAAGCCCCGTAGAATGCCGTGTTTACGTACTGTCCCTGCTGTGCTGTAAGGTTAAAGGCTTTGGAGCAGAAGGAGATCATAGAGTTGTTCATCGTCGTGATGAATCCGATGAGGAAGCAGACGATAAAGACAACAATCAGCGCGAATGTGTAGTTGGGGCGCTGTGTTTGAGGATTTTGTGACATAATAGTTAAGTTCAGTTATTTTCCGTTCACGAAATAGGGGAGAAAGACGAGCGTTCCGCCCTGCGTGTGCGGTCGCTGTCCTTCCCCCTTATAAATGTTGGAGCGTTATTTCTCAACGCCAAATTTGTAGATAGTCTTTTGCTTGTATTGTTCGCCCGGACGCAGCACTACGTCGGGGAAATAGGGACGGTTGGGTGAGTCAGGGAAGTGCTGGGCCTCGAAGCATACCGACGAGCGCTTGGGGAATGTGGCTCCGCACTGTCCGTCCTTTCCGTCTGCCCAGTTGTCGGTGTAGAGTTGCACGCCGGGCTCTGTGGTGTAGACTTCCATGGTGCGTCCGCTCACCGGCTCCACTATCTTCGCAGCGAAGCTCAGTTCGCCAAACTCTTTCTTATTGAGGACGAAGCAATGATCGTATCCTGCTCCATTCTTTATCTGCTCGTTGTCTGCGTCTATGTCTTGTCCCAGCGTCTTTGGGGTACGGAAGTCAAATGGAGTTCCGTCTACCTTTAGTATTTCTCCTGTTGGGATGGAAGTGTCATCGATGGGTATATAAAAATCAGCATTGATTTGACAGACAACATTGTCAATTGTTGGGGTGGGGTCGGCAATTCCGGCCAACGAGAAATAACCGTGATTGGTAAGGTTGATAATAGTCTTTTTGTTGGTCGTTGCAAGATACTCAATGACTAGTTCATCCTCGTCGGTGAATGTGTACTCTACCGAAACTTTAACCTCTCCAGTGTAACCCTCTTCTCCATAGGGACTAATCAAGTTGAGTGCCAAGGTATGCTCGTTCATCACATGAGCCTCCCAGACGCGCTTGTTATAACCCTTTTTGCCGCCATGCAAGTGGTTCTTTCCGTTGTTGGCCGCCACGTGGTACTCTTTGCCGTTGAGTGTGAAGATGCCATCGCAGATGCGGTTGCCAAAACGCCCGATCAAGGTTGACTTATATGGAGAATCGGATTTCTGCGCCCCCTCAATACTGTCATAGCTTTGGATGACATTGGCCAGTTCTCCGTTTTTATCGGGGACGAACACACCAACGATTGCGCCACCATAGTTGGTGATGGCTACAACGTGACCTTTGCTGTTTTTAAGGAAGAATAGATCGGTCTTCTTCCCGTCAACGGTGGCTTGATAATTGGATCTTTTCAAGCCGCCGAAATTTTCTGTCTCAGACATGCTCATAATTTCTCTAAGTTTTTAGTTACTTTATCTAATTGCAAAGTAACTAAAAATAAACGATAGATGCAAGGCAAAACAGAAAAAATGCGGCGATAATGGTGTTAAAAATCCTTTAATGACAACAGGTCAGCTACGACATAGCTGGACCCACCGATAAAAACGAAATCGTCGGGGCCTGCATCTTCTATGGCTTTCCTGTAAGCTTTTTCCACGTTGCCACAATCTGTTCCGTGTAATTGGTGTTGTGTACCCAAGTGCATCACTTTTTCGGAAGGGACTGCTCGTTTGGAGTTGGCTTGTGTCCAGTAGTATGTTGCGTCTTTAGGCAGCAGGTTCATCACAGCGTTGATGTCCTTGTCGTCCACCATGCCAAACACGATGCGTTTTCGCTCACATTTTTGAGAAGCAATCTGATGTGCGAGGTAGTTCCATCCACCCACGTTATGTCCTGTGTCACAGACTACTAACGGATGGTTATGTAAACGTTGCCAACGGCCTTGGAGTCCTGTGGCCTCACAGACGTTTTCGAAGGCGTGCTTCACGTCTTTGAGGGTGAGGGCCATCTTCGGTACGGTGTTGTGCAATACGTTGACGGCTGTCAAGACGGTATTTGCGTTCTTGGCTTGATATTCTCCTCCCAGTTCTCCGTGGAGGATTCCGAAATGGCGTGTGTGGTATTCCATGCCGCCCTCTTTTGTGATAGCCCACTCCGTGACTTCCTGCTCTGTCTCAGCAAAAATCAACGGAGCGTTCTGTTTGGCGGCTATTTTGCGGAATACCGGTGTGGTTTCCTCCATGGTTTCACCGATAACTACGGGGACGCCTTTTTTAATTATTCCAGCTTTTTCGCCGGCAATATCTGCGAACGTGTTTCCTAAGAATTGCGTGTGGTCGAAACTGATGTTGGTAATGATAGATAAAATAGGTGTAATGATATTGGTGCAGTCGAGGCGACCACCAAGGCCCACCTCAATTACGGCCACGTCGACTTTCTGCTCCTTGAAATAGAGAAACGCCAATGCGGTGGTCAGTTCGAAGAATGAGGGATGGAGTGGCTCGAAAAACGCGCGGTGCTCCTCAACGAAGTCGATGACCCGTTGCTTACTGATCTTCTGGCCATTTACCTTGATGCGCTCTCTGAAATCCACAAGGTGTGGCGATGTGTATAGGCCTACTTTGTAGCCGGCAGACTGGAGTATGGCTGCCAGTGTGTGTGAGCATGAGCCCTTGCCGTTGGTTCCTGCCACATGAATAGTCTTATAATATTCGTGGGGATGCCCGAAATGACTGTCCAGGGCGTGTGTGTTTTCCAGACCTTCCTTATAAGCGACAGCACCCACACGCTCAAAGACGGGGGTGCTGTTATAAAGATATTCTACTGTCTCTTGGTAGTTCATTCAGATAGCCTCAACTAATTGAAACAATGTTTGAACATGTCGAATATGCTCTTCTTTGTTGATGTGTCTCCCTTGAAGTTCTCACTTTCTCTTAGGGCTTCAATTGCTTTCCGCTCGTCTTTTGTCAGCGTCTTGGGAACGAATACGCTCATGTTCACTATGAGGTCTCCTGTGCCTGTGCCATAGCCTTTGATGGCGGGTAGGCCTTTGCCGCGCAACCTGACGCTCTTTCCTGGCTGTGTTCCTGGTTCGATCTTTAACGAAATCTTGCTGCCGCTGATGGTTGGTATCTGCGCTTCGCCGCCCAGTGTGGCTGTTGGGAAATCAAGTAGCAGATTGTAAATCAAGTCTTGTTTGTCGCGCATGAACAAATCGTTCTTTTCTTCCTCAACCAGCACTTGGATGTCACCGTTGACACCGTTGTGAGGCCCGGCATTGCCCTTCCCGCTCACGTTGACTACCATGCCATCCTCAACTCCTGCAGGAATGTCAATCGATACAATTTCGTCGCCCTTGACAACGCCCGTGCCGCTACACTCGTGGCATTTGTTCTTGATGATGGTGCCTTCGCCGTGGCAGGTGGGACACTCCGACTGGGTTGTCATCATGCCAAACATAGAGCGTACAGTGCGGTTGACCACTCCTGCTCCATGACATGTGGGGCACGTTTCCGGCTTGCCGCCGCCCTCTGCTCCCGATCCGTGGCAGATGGGGCAGACCACGTCCTTTTTCACCTTGAATTTTTTGGTGACACCAGAGGCAATGTCCTGCAGTGACAATTTGACTTTCAAACGAAGGTCAGATCCACGGTAGAAACGGCGCTGTGCGCCATCGCCTCCAAATCCTCCGAATCCTCCAAATCCGCTGTGTCCGCCAAAGATATCACCAAACATGGAGAAAATGTCATTCATATCCATGCCGCCTCCGAAGCCGCCTCCGAAGCCGCCCTGTGGACCGTTGAATCCGAATTGGTCGTATTGTTGCCGTTTCTGGGGGTCGTGCAAGACATCGTAGGCCTCTGCGGCTTCCTTGAATTTCTCTTCCGCTACCTTGTCGCCAGGGTTGCGGTCAGGATGGTATTTGATGGCCAGTTTGCGGTAGGCTCTCTTGATGTCGTCTTCGCTTGCGTTCTTGTCCAGGCCCAAAACCTCGTAGTAGTCTCTTTTCTCTGCCATTGTGTGATTGGAAAAATCAGGGTCAATTCATATTTGTGTCAACGACCTTATTGTCCTACGGCCACTTTGGCGTGGCGGATTACTTTGTCGTTCATGGAATAGCCAGTCTGTAGGCAGTCGACAACCTTTCCTTTCTTGTCATCGCCCATACCCGGTACCATGGCGACGGCTTCGTGGTAATCGGTGTCAAAATCCTTGTCTTGCGTCTCAATCTTCTTGACACCCAGTGTCTCCAGACTCTTCAAGAACTTGTTGAAAATGAGCAGGAAACCGTCTTTAATGGCCTTGGGGTCCTCGCTCTTGTCAGAAAGGGCGCGCTCAAGGTCGTCGAGTACAGGGAGAATAGCGGTAACGGCTTTTTCTCCGCCGTTGCGTATCAGTTCAGCCTTCTCTTTGATTACGCGCTTCTTGTAGTTATCAAATTCAGCAATAGCACGCAGATACTTGTCCTTCAGCTCGTCAATTTGTTTCTGCGCTTCAGCCAATGCGTCCTGTTCTTCTTCCTGAGCGTTCTCTGCAGTTTCCTGTGCGTCTTTTTCGGTTGTCTCGCTCTTGTTGTCAGACTGGCTTGAAGTTACCTGTTCGTTTGTCTCGAGTTCAGTTCCTTCGATGTCTATTTTTCTTTTGGAATCCTTTGTTTCTGTCATGATTTATGCATTTAGCTTTTTATTTGGCAAGCAAAAAGCGTGCCAGGCAACATTGTTTCCGGTTTTTAAAGATGTTGACCGTTCCTGTCATTAAGCTTGATACATCTTTTCTTTCTGCTCCTTGATGGCATCATCGTGGATGTACTCGTCGTAAGGCATCAGTTTGTCAATGGTACCCTTGGGCGTCAGCTCGATGATGCGGTTTGCCACCGTCTCGATGAACTCATGGTCGTGGCTGGAGAATAGCACGTTGCCCTTGAAGCTCACTAGATTGTTGTTGAAAGCCTGAATGCTTTCCAGGTCGAGGTGGTTGGTGGGTGTATCGAGAATCAGACAGTTGGCGTTCTGCAACTGCATGCGTGCAATCATGCATCGCATTTTCTCGCCGCCTGAGAGCACATTGACCTTCTTTTCCACTTCTTCCTGGCGGAAGAGCATTCTTCCGAGATAAGCTTTCATGGCAACCTCGTTACCTGGTCCATATTGAGAAAGCCAGTCAACCAGGTTGAGGTTACTGTTGAAGAATTCTGTATTGTCGAGTGGGAGATAGGCTGTCGTGATGGTGACTCCCCATTTGTAAGTACCGGCAGCTGCTTGGCGGTTGCCGTTGATGATTTCGAAGAGGGCGGTCATGGCCTTTGGATTGTGGCTGAGGAAGACGACCTTCTGCCCTTTTTCCACGTTGAAGTTTACATTTTCAAAGAGCACGTTGCCGTCGTCGTCAAGTGCCTTGAGCCCTTGCACCTCAAGTATCTGGTTGCCCGGTTCACGGTCCATCTGAAAGATGATGCCTGGATATTTGCGGCTTGAGGGTCTGATTTCCTCCACGTTGAGCTTCTCGAGCATCTTTTTGCGACTGGTAGTTTGCCGGCTTTTTGCCACATTGGCAGAGAAACGGCGGATGAATTCTTCCAATTGCTTCTTTTTTTCCTCCGCCTTTAGTTTCTGGTTTTGTGCCTGGCGGAGTGCCAGCTGTGAACTCTCGTACCAGAAACTGTAGTTTCCGGCGAAGACGGTCACCTTGCCGAAGTCTATATCGATGGTCTGTGTGCTGACCGAGTCGAGGAAGTGCCGGTCGTGACTGACTACGAGTACAGTCTGGTGCTCATCAATCTCGCCTAGGTAGTTCTCCAGCCATTCCACGGTGTCGAGGTCCAAGTCGTTGGTCGGCTCGTCGAGCAACAGGTTGTCAGGCTTTCCGAAGAGGGCCTTGGCTAGCATCACTCTCACCTTCTCATTGTTAGAGAGGAGGCTCATCTGCTTTTGGTGGGCGTCTTCTTTCACACCTAGATTCTGCAGCAGTTGGGCAGCGTTGCTTTCGGCCTCCCATCCGTTCATTTCGGCAAATTTCTCTTCCAGTTCGGCTGCACGGTTGCCGTCCTCCTCTGTCATTTCGGTTTTGGAGTAGAGTGCCTCACGCTCTTTCATGTTGTCCCACAATGCTTCGTATCCCATTAGAACGGTGTCCATCACGCTATAAGCGTCATACTTGAAGTGGTCCTGTTCCAAGACCGACAGGCGTTCGCCTGGTCCGAGCTCCACGGTTCCTTTGTTTGGCTCCAGATCTCCGCTGATGGCGCGTAGCAAGGTTGACTTGCCTGCACCGTTGGCACCGATGACACCATAAATGTTTCCACGGGTGAACTTGATGTTTACATCTTTGTAAAGTACACGTTTGCCAAACTGTATGGCTAAATTAGTGAGAGTAATCATTGATTTTTGTCGTAATACGTTGTCACTTTGTCAGTTAGATTTCATTGCAGTTTTCTTTGTTCGCAAATGGTTCTAATGCCTGATGTATGATAATGAATTTTGTTGCAAAGTTACTACAAAAAAATGAGAATTGAGTGGTTTTGCAGCTCAATTCTCATTTTTATGAGGGGCATAGGTGTGGCCATGTCACTTTGCCTGTTCTATCCGAGGTATTTCATCAAGATACGCACGTTTCCGCTCTCCCGTAGCTTGGCAATGCTTTTCTCGCGTATCTGACGTACACGCTCTCGGGTCAGGCCGAGGTGGGCGGCTATCTCCTCAAGTCCCATCTCGTTGCATCCTATGCCGAAGCATTCGCGGATAATGGTGGTCTCGCGTTCGTTGAGCACGCTCTCCAGTACGGCGTTTAGTTCTTGGGCCATGCTCTCATGGTCGACAGACTTGTCTGTGCGGCTGTCTTCACCACTCGCCATGATGTCGAGCATTGTGTTCTCTTCGCCTTCTTGGAACGGGGCGTCAACACTGACATGGTGGCCATCTGCCATCATGCTCTGCTGTATCTTGTCGGCGTCGACGTTTGTGGCATCTGACAGTTCCTGAATGCTGGGCTGCCGTTCGTGTTCTTGCTCAAAGCGGTTGATCTCGTGTGTGATCTTGCTGAGGGCACCAACTTGATTCAGCGGCAGGCGTACGATGCGGCTTTGCTCCGCGATAGCTTGCAAGATTCCCTGGCGAATCCACCAGACAGCGTAGGATATGAACTTGAAGCCGCGTGTCTCGTCGAACTTCTGTGCGGCCTTAATCAAGCCGATGTTGCCCTCGTCAATCAGGTCTGTAAGCGACAAGCCTTGGTGCTGATATTGTTTGGCTACAGAGACCACGAAACGCAAGTTCGCTGTGACAAGTTTTTCCTTGGCTCTTTCGCCCTCACGTCCGCCTTTTTTGATTTTTTGCGCCAAGGCGATTTCTTCGTCTATCGAGATGAGCGGCGCCCTGCCTATTTCGACAAGGTACTTGTCCAGTGCTTCACTTGCGCGATTGGTGATGCTCTTTTGAATTTTTAATTGCCTCATTATCTTTGCCTTAAATACAATTGTCTCGTTTTGAAGAAAACGCACACTGTAAAATTCCCAAATTACTGCAAATATAACAAAAATATATTTACCTTATTATAATAATAAACAATTTTTAGTTGATAACAAGCATTATTTACCTATTTTAACAATTTTCCGACGGCAAGCTCTACCCCTCGCTCACCCGACCGCCCTACACACCGACCTTCAC
>CAVIPZ010000005.1:0-15238 GCA_963644715.1 bacterium
GTTTGGCAATACGACTACGACTCGCTGCTCCAACAATATACTTTAACGAATACGGCTTTCCTTCAAGACGAGATGATTGACGGCGGCAGCGGCAGCCGACCGGTGCTGTATGACTATGACGGCGACGGGTTGGCGGATCTGTTCATCGCAAACTACGGCAGTTTCGACAGCGTTACGACCAACAACAGGCTGCCCATTTCGCATTTCTCCTCATCCATTCGTTACTACAAGAACACCGGAACACCAAACGCGCCCGTGTTCCAACTGCAGACCGCTGACTTTGGAAATCTCAAAGCGATGAACCTCAAGGCATTGCACCCGACATTCGGCGACTTTGACGGCGACGGCCTCATCGACATGCTGTGCGGGATGCAAGACGGCACGCTTATGTTGGTGCCGCACGGACGGCTCTGTGGCGGCAACGACACGGCAACAATGAACTATCAAGGCATCACTTGCGACAAGTTCAGCACGCCGTTCTTCTTCGACCTTGACGGAGACGGCCGCAACGACCTCATCATCGGCAACCGGCGCGGAACACTCAGCTATTGGCGGAACAACGGCTCTGCCGGGAATCCTGCTTTCGAAAAAGTAACCGACAATTTAGGGGACGTGGATGTGCGCGACTACGAGCAGTCCTATTTCGGATACAGCACCCCTTGCCTTTTACGCGACAGTCTGCACGGCACCGTGCTCTTCTGCGGCAGTGAGCAGGGCAAAATCTTCTACTACAACCGCATAGACGGTCACCTTGACGGCACATTCCGGATGGCGGGGAGCGTTTCAGAGGCCATCGACAGCACATGTCTGTCGTCTATTCGCACAATCAAAGACGGAATCCGGGCGGGGGTTGCAGTAGCGAAACTCTGCGGTGGAGATTTCCCGGACCTCGTCACGGGCAACTATGCCGGCGGAGTTTGTTTTTTCAAAGGGCGAATGCCGGCCGCACGTCCTGTCAGCGTTAATGCGACCGAGGAAAAAGAGGCGGAACTGCGCATTTATCCTAACCCGACAAGCGGAATGTTACAAATAGATTTGGAAACAAATGACAACACGGAAATCCACATTGCTGTTCTGGATCTTTGTGGAAGGATATTAAAACGAGCGTATGGCACGCAAATCGACCTCTGCGGTCTTGAAAACGGCATCTACATCATCGAAATAAATCACGCCTTGCGCAAAAAGATTATCAAAACGAGTCTGTAGAACTATAATATTTGCTATTTTTGCGCTCTCAAAATTGAAGTTGTAAACTATTAATTTAAAGTATTGAATATGAGTAACGTAAAGTACGTTTATACCTTTGGCGGAAAAACTGCCGAGGGTAAAGCAGACATGAAGAATCTGCTCGGTGGCAAAGGAGCGAACCTTGCCGAAATGTGCCTTCTCGGGCTTCCCGTTCCCGCAGGCCTCACCATCACAACAGAATGCTGCACGGCCTATTATGCCAACAACTGCCAGCTTCCTGAAGGATTGATGAAGGATGTATGGGCTGGCATCTCCAATGTAGAGAAAATAATGGGGCTGAAATATGACGATGCAGAGAACCCTCTGCTGGTTTCATGCCGTTCAGGTGCGCGCAGCTCAATGCCTGGCATGATGGATACCGTACTGAACATCGGTCTCAGTTCAAAGACACTTCCCGGTCTCATCAAGAAAACCAACAATCCGCGTTTCGTCTATGACTCATACCGTCGTCTGATTATGATGTACGCCGACGTGGTCATGGAGAAAGCCGAAGGCCGCGAGCCTGCTGAGGGCAAGGGCATCCGCAAGATTTTGGACGACAAACTTGATGAGTTCAAGGCACTGAAAGGCTACAAGAGCGACACAGAGATCACGGCAGAAGAGTTGCTGCAGCTTGCCAACGAGTTCAAGGCCAAGATCAAGGAAGCGCTTGGCGAAGAGTTTCCTGACGATGCCAAGGCTCAGTTAGAAGGCGGCATCAAGGCTGTATTCAAGAGCTGGAACGGCAAAAAAGCCATCTCGTACCGCCGCATAGAAGGCATTCCTGACGATTGGGGCACTGCCGTGAACGTACAGGCAATGGTATTCGGCAACATGGGCGACAGTTCAGCCACCGGCGTGGCTTTCACCCGCAACCCTGCCACTGGCGACAACCAGTTCTATGGCGAATGGCTCATCAACGCTCAGGGCGAAGATGTCGTGGCCGGCATCCGCACCCCTAACCCGCTGAACGACGACACAAAGAACGAACAGAACAGGATGATGCACTCTATGCAGGAGCTGATGCCTGACACCTACAAAGAGCTCTGCGATATCCGCGAGATTCTCGAAAAGAACTTCCACGATATGCTCGACATCGAGTTCACCATTCAAGAGGGCAAGCTTTACATGTTGCAGTGCCGTGTCGGCAAACGCACGGGCGTGGCCGCTCTGACAATGGCGCTCGACATGCTGCACGAGGGGCTCATCGGCGAGAAAGAGGTGGTGATGCGTGTTTCGCCCGCCCAGCTTGACGAGTTGCTGCACCCCATTCTTGACGCTTCAGACGAGAAGAAGCACGACGTGCTGGCCAAAGGTCTTCCCGCAGGACCTGGCGGCGCCGTCGGCGTAATCGCCCTTGACAGTGAAAAATCAATGGCTTATACAGCCGAGAACATAAAGAACATCCTCGTCCGGGAGGAGACCAACCCGGAAGATGTAGAAGGCATGCGTTCCGCTACGGGCATCCTGACCGCACGCGGCGGTATGACGTCACACGCCGCCCTCGTGGCACGCGGCTGGGGCAAATGCTGCATCGTAGGCTGCGATGCCGTCAAGATTGACATGGCAAGCCGCACCGTCACCATCAACGGCAAAACGTTCAAGGAGGGCGACACCCTGAGCCTCAACGGTTCCAAAGGCTGGGTATATGCCGACACCGTCAAGATGATTGACGCCACCGAGAACCCGCTCTTCCAGGAATTCATGAAACTGGTGGACAAGTACCGCAAAATGGGCGTGCGCACCAATGCCGACACTCCGGAAGACGCCCAGAACGCCATCAACTTCGGCGCCGAAGGCATTGGACTGTTCCGCATCGAACATATGTTCTATGGCAAAAACAGCGAAGAACCGCTCGAGAAACTGCGCAAGATGATCCTTGCCGACACCACCAAAGACAGAATCGCTGCCCTCAACGAACTTGAACCTTACATCAAAGAGGCCGCCAAAGGCACGCTGAAAGTCATGGACGGCAAACCGCTGACTTTCCGACTGATGGACCCACCGTTGCACGAATTTGTCCCGCAATCTGAAGAAAAACAGCGCGAAGTGGCCAGAGAACGCGGACTTGACTACGAGAAAATACACAAACGAATCGAGTCTCTGCACGAAGTGAACCCGATGATGGGTCTGCGCGGCGTACGTCTCGGCATCATCTATCCTGAGATCACGGAAACCCAGTTCAGGGCGCTCTTCTCCGCCACTGCCGAACTGATGAACGAAGGCTGTGACCCGCACCTCGAGATTATGGTCCCGCTGACCATCAACGCTGCCGAGTTGCGCAACCAGAAAGCCATCGCCACCAGAGTCAAGGCTGATGTTGAGGCCAAATACAACGTCAAGATCGAATACCGCTTCGGCACGATGATTGAAATCCCGCGTGCAGCGCTCGTGGCCAACAAGATCGCCGAAGTCGCCGACTTCTTCAGTTTCGGCACCAACGACCTTACGCAGATGACCTTCGGCTTCTCCCGCGACGACGTCAACGCCATTGTCCACAAATATGTCGAGGACAAGATCATCCCGGCCGACCCGTTCAACACGTTCGACAGCGAATGTGTGGGCGAACTGGTCAAAATCGGCGTAGAGCGCGGACGTTCCACCCGCAGCGACCTCAAGTGCGGCGTTTGCGGCGAGCACGGCGGCGACCCCTCTGCAGCTGAGTTCTTCTACAACTGCGGTATGAACTATGTGTCCTGTTCTCCGTTCCGCGTGCCCGTGGCCCGTCTGGCCGCTGCACAGGCAGCCATCATGTCTGAAAAGAACAACTGCTGCTCTTGCGGCAAATAACAACGGAAACACTTACCGACAAAGAAACAAAGGGGACGAAATCAATTTTCGCCCCCTTCGTTTTTTTTGTTATCTTTGCCGCCTTAAAAAGTTTTTATGACCAGAAGAATCATTCCGTTGGTTATCTTGTGCATGTCACTCATTCAGATAACCTATAGTCAGACTGAAAGCAGCACCTCCAACGCTACGCTGCAAGACAAAAAAGAGCCTAAGCCTGTCATCTTCCGCGACCGCTTGATTATGGACATCTACCATACATTCTGGATGGGAATGCCCGCGGAGGTGAACCATGCCAAATTCGACCCCGGCTTCAACGTGTCTGCCATCTGGGACTTCAACACCAACAATAAACCCGTAGCGTTCGGTCTCGGCCTTGGCATCTCCTACTACACACAGTACAGCAATGCCCTATTGCAGTACGACGAGGACAAGGAAATCATGCGGTACTTCGTGCTGCCGAGCCAGGTGAAATTCAACACCGTAAAGATGAACTATCTTAACGTAAACATCCCTTTGGAGTTCCGCTATCGCCACGAGAACGGATTCAAGTTCACAATAGGTGCGCGGGCGGGACTCATCTGCAACGTCTCGCAGAAATACAAAGGGCAAGACCCGTCAACCGCGGCCGACACCGTCATGTACAAGAACCTGAGGATGGAAGACAATATGAAATACAACGTGGACGTTTACACCAGAATCGGATGGAAATTCGTAGATGTCTATTACAACTTCCAGCTTACGCCGCTCTTCAGCACCGGAAAAGGTCCCAAAATCTACCCGATGTCTGTGGGCATCTCGTTGAGCATCTTCTAACCGGATTTTATTTCTAACCAAAAATTACGCCTGTTGTTATGTTTTACTTAATGATTATCCTGTTTGTCGTCGGCTATGCGTGCATCGCCCTCGAACATCCGCTGAAAGTGAACAAATCCGCTTTCGCCTTGCTGTTAGGTGTCCTGATTTGGCTCTGCTACATTCTGGCGGGTCCTGACATCTTCACCATCTCCGGTTTCGGACAAGGTTACCAGAACTATCTGGCCACCCACGAGGGAGGTACTTTTGTGGACTTCATCACCAAAAGCGAACTCATCGAGCACCTTGGCGACATTGCCGAGATTCTCTTCTACCTGATGGGTGCCATGACCGTAGTGGAGTTGATAGACTCTCACGGCGGCTTCAACATCATCACCGACCACATCAAGACCAAAAGCAAGGTCAAACTGCTCTGGTGTCTCTCGTTCCTCTCCTTTATGCTGTCAGCCTTGCTTGACAACCTCACCACTGCAATCGTGATGATTGCCTTGCTGCGCAAGCTGATTACTGACCAGAAAGACCGCTGGTTCTTCGGCGGCATGATCATCTTGGCGGCCAATGCAGGCGGCGCTTGGTCACCTATCGGCGATGTGACCACCATTATGCTCTGGATTGCCGGCAACATCTCTACGGCTGCCGTCATCACACGCTGCTTCCTGCCGAGCGTGGTGTCTATGGTCATTCCGCTCATTATCGTCTCCTTCTTCGAGAAAGGCGAAATACCGCCAAGACAGGCTTTGGAAAACAAAGACGACAAACCTGAAATCCCGATGTGGCAACGCAACCTCATCTTCTGGATGGGCATCGGCGCGCTCATTTTCGTTCCCATCTTCAAGATGCTCACCCATCTCAAACCCTATATGGGCATCATGTTAGGACTTGCCGTGCTTTGGATCACCACGGAAATCATTTACCGCAAAGACACTGAACACAAATACCATCTGCGCATCACCGACATCCTCGCCAAAATCGACCTTTCAAGCATCCTGTTCTTCCTTGGCATCTTGCTGGCCGTGGCAGGGCTCCAAAGTGCCGGACACCTCTCGATGCTTGCCGGCAGTATGGATACCGCATTCAACGGCAACTATCATCTCATCGACATTGTCATAGGAGTTCTCTCCTCCATCGTGGACAACGTTCCCCTTGTGGCAGGCGCTATGGGCATGTACAACTTCCCAGTGGACGACACTTTCTGGGTATTCCTCTCATACTGTGCCGGCACAGGCGGCAGCATCCTCATCATCGGCTCTGCCGCTGGCGTGGCCGTTATGGGCATGGAGAAAATCGACTTTATATGGTATCTCAAACGCATCACGCCTCTGGCACTGGCTGGCTATCTCGCCGGCGCCGGCATCTATGTGCTTTGCGACTACCTGTTCTACCTATAACCGCAACAAGCAACCTCGCACGGGAGGGCTATGGCTCTCCCGTGACGATGGGGTTATCTTTCAACCACCCCAAAATCTAATCCAATGAAAAAAACATTATTGTCTTCAATTTTTGTCTTAATGAGCATGATTTTCTGTCATGCTCAAATTGTAACCCCCGGCACGGGCGAAAATTACACCCTCACAGGCATGCTCTCTGACCCGTCTGGATTTGTGACATCCACACAGCCGGGATGCTACGCCGTACACCAGAGTCTGACCCTCTCCAGCAACGACACGCTGGTGATAGACCAAAGCGTGCAAAGCATCACCTTTGACGGCAACACGACTGTAATTGTCAAAGGCGTGATTGTTTGTGCTACCCGCGAAAGTGTGCTGCAGATTGCGGGCTCGCGCGCCGACACACTGCAAGACTACGTGACAATACGGTTTGACAGCACACAGACCGCCAGCCTGTCCGGAATACGGTTCGACCACTGCAAAAGCGTAACCTTGGTAAACAGCGACTTAACCTTCGACAATTGCGAGTTCAGCAACTTTACGGACATCGCCGTCAAGTACCTGTCGTGCAACCCCACAATCCAGAACTGCTATTTCCACCACAACCAATCGTCGGCCATCGGTTCTGCCGTCAACCTGATGGGCTCTCCCAAAATCCTGAACAGCCGTTTTTACAACAATGTGCTGAGCAACAGCAACCGTGCCCAAATCAATCTCGGACCTGGTTCTGCCGACACGATTCTCATTGCCGGCAACCATATCGAAGGAGTGGCCAGTTACCAGTCGGGGGGCATCGGCATCTCCAACCTGCTCACTACTACGGGCACTACCAACATGATTGTACACAACAACATCATCGTACACAACCGCTACGGCTACACGCAAATCGGCTACGATATCCATACGGAGATTGAAGGCAACACCCTGGCCATGAACGACCTTGAGCCAAGTCCAAACAACGGCGGAAGCGGCATCAGCATTATGGGATACAGCAACACCTGCACGGCTCGCATCCGGCACAACCTCATCTACGGCAACCTCTGGGGCATCACCGTCATCGGCGCACCCACCGTTGACATGGGCACAGCAGAAGACCCTGGCGAGAATGTCATCTACGACAACGGGAACAGCGGCGTCACTTATGCGCTCTACAACAACAGCAGCCTCGACTTCTACGCCGTTTCCAACTATTGGGGAACCAACAGCGACACTGCCGCCGAAGCCGTCATTTTCGACAAAACCGACCACGCAACCCTCGGACAGGTGTTTTACCAGCCGATTATGACCATCAACCCTGTGGTGCTGTCGTGCTACGCTTTCGATGAAGCCGATGCCGAAACGCATTACGAAGGCATCCTCTCAACGGAAGACTCCTCGACCTTTACGATAGCCCTGCCGCAACACTCAACTCCTTTGAGCGACCTTGAAATAGTCTTGGAGTTACCGTTCGGCGCAACCGACACCCTGCTCGAAGACATCAACAACACCACCCTCAAGCAATCAAGCCGTACACTGCGTTACAGGATTTCGACACCGCACCACGACACCCGCGTGTGGACTGTCCGGATAGAGGGTCCCTCTGCCGTTGCAGATTACGCCAGCGAAAGCGTCATTCTCTATCCTAACCCGATACAAGGCAACGCTTTCACCTTACGCGGACAAACGGGCAACATCACCAAAGCCGAGGTTTACAACACCTTAGGACAACGGATGTATTCCGTTGAGGGCAATTCTGAAACCTTAACGATACCGGCAGCGGGCTGGCCGGCAGGAGTGTATATCGTCAAAATCAGCCAAGGGAAGAAATTGACAACGCTGCGTACCGTAAAATCGCGCTAATCGAAATTCAGTTCTGACTCCTCCTTTTTCACCTCGTTGCAACCGGAGGGGTCGCCCGTGTAGGCTTCAGGAATCTGGAAATCGTAACCTTTATTGGAATACTTATTGTCGCCTCTGACTACATTGTAGTACGGAAGTGCCTCGTCGTCATACACTTTCCGCATAAACAGACCGAACACGGGCATTGCGGTGCGTGCGCCCTGGCCGTATGCCATGCTTCTGAAATGCGCAGCACGGTCCTCGCAGCCCACCCAAACGCCGCAGGTCAGCAGCGGAGTATAGCCCACAAACCACCCGTCAGACTGGTTGTCGGTGGTGCCGGTCTTGCCGCCCACCGGAAAATCGAGCTTGTATTGGCTTCTCAGTCGCCCGCTAGTGCCGTAATCGACAACGCCCTGCATCAGCCGTACAGTCTTGAATGCAGTAATCTGGTCGATGGCTTCATTCGTTTTGGGCACTTTGGTATAGATGACATTGCCGTCTCTGTCGCAGATTTTGGTTATGAAAATCGGTTCCACATAAACGCCGTGGTTCGGGAAACAATTGATAGCGCCCACTTGCTCATAGAGGGTAAGCTCGCAGGCGCCGAGGCAGATTGCAGGCACGGATGGAATGTCGGAGGTCATACCCATATTGCGCACAAGGTTGATGACGGATTCAGGACCGTAGCGTTTCATCAAGTACGCCGACACCTGGTTGAGAGAGTGCGCCAGCGCTTCGCGCAACGGCATCATCTGTCCCTCCTTGTAGTCGCCGGAGTTGCGAGGAGTCCATGTTCCGCCGGGCACTTCTATGGTAACGGGCACATTGGGCACCATCGTGCATGGGTCAAACTCGCCGCTCTGCATGGCCACCGTATAGACGTAGGGCTTGAAAGTGGAGCCGACTTGCCGTCTGGAGAGTTTGACATGGTCGAACTGGAAATGCTCGTAATCGGTGCCGCCCACGTATGCTTTCACATGGCCGGTGTTCACCTCCATGCACATCAGACCGCACTGCAAAAACGACTTGTAATAACGTATCGAATCGTATGGCGACATCACCGTATCTCTCATTCCCGAATAAGAATAGACCTTCATCTTCACGGGCTTGCTGAAAGCCGCCTTTACCTGCTCGTCGCTCTTTCCGGCATCTTTCATCACCTCATATCTTTCCGAACGTTTCACCGCATTCCATATTATCGTATTGGTCTGCTCTTCAGAAATATTGACAAACGGCGCGTTCTTCACCCCTTTGCATTGGGCAAAAAAGATAGGCTGCAGATAGTTACAGACGTGTTCCTTAACGGCATCTTCGGCATGCTGTTGCATACGTGAATCTATCGTCGTGTAAATTTTCAGCCCGTCGCAGTAGAGGTCATAATGCGAGCCGTCTTTCTTCGGGTTCTTGTCGCACCAGTCCTTTAGCACAAGACGCAAATACTCCCTGAAATAGGTTGCTTTGCCGGCATAATGCACCTGGGAACGGAAATTGGACATATCGATAGGCAGCTGTTTCAGCGAGTCGAAATCCTCGCGGGTGAGGTAGCCGTATTTCTTCATCTGGCCGAGCACTGTGTTCCTACGGTTCATAGCGGCCTGATAATGGCGGCGGGGGCTGTATTTTGAGGGGGCTTTGAGCATGCCCACCAGCAAAGCCGCCTCTTCGGTGTTGATCTCGTCGGGGCGTTTGTCAAAATAGGTGCGCGCCGCCGACTTAATGCCGACAGCCTGATTGCCGAAGTCAACGGTGTTGAAATACATGGCAATAATCTCATCCTTAGAATACTCTCTCTCCAATTTAGCGGCCACCACCCACTCCTTGAGTTTGGTGAAAACCAGCTTTATTTTGCTGTCGCCAGAGGTTCTGGGGAAAAGGTTCTTGGCCAGTTGCTGCGTAATGGTACTGCCGCCGCCCTTGCGGTGAAAGGTAAGCACGCCGCTCGCCACACGGAACAGGGCTTTCACATCCACCCCCGAATGTCTGTAAAACCGGGAGTCTTCGGTGGCTATCAAAGCGTCCTTTAGCGGTTGCGACAAGTCTTCGTACTTGCAGTTTGAACGGTTTTCGCGGTAATAGGTGCCCAGCAGTTCGCCGTCCTCGGCAATAACCTCAGAGGCAAGGTTCGAGGAGGGGTTCTCCAGTTCGGAGAACGAGGGCATATACCCCATCCACCCCAGCGAGATGAACAGGAACACGAGTGCCGTAACCCCGACAAGCGAGGCATACACAATCCAAAACGGCTTGATGTAGCGCGAACTTTCACCGCTGGCCTTGCTATTGCCGCTTCTGACTTTTTTCTTATTCGTTTTTGAACCGTTATACATTTTTTGAGTATTCTTCTTTTATTCTGTTTCTGTCAAAAGATGAAAAAACTGCAGCACATCTCAAAGCTGGCTCACAATTGCCAATCGATAGGGGTTTTGCCCATACTTTTGAGCAATTCGTTGGTTTTGGAGAAATGCCGGCAACCGAAGAACCCCCTGTAAGCCGAAAGCGGCGAGGGGTGTGCAGCGGTGAGCACATAATGTTTCCCAGTGTCTATGAGTGCGCGCTTGTTGATAGCGTAGTTGCCCCAAAGCAGGAACACCAGTCCGGTTTTCTGCTGCGAGAGACGCTGTATGGCACAGTCTGTGAACGTTTCCCAGCCATGTCCCTGATGAGAGCCGGCCGCATGTTCACGCACGGTGAGCGTCGCATTGAGCAGCAGCACGCCTTGTTGAGCCCATTTCTGGAGATTGCCGCTGCGGGGCATTGCAAAACCGGTATCGTCGGAAAGTTCCTTGAAGATGTTGAGCAACGACTTTGGAAACGGCACGCCATCCTGAACCGAAAAGCATAGCCCATGCGCTTGACCCAACTCATGGTAAGGGTCTTGTCCTATGATGACCGCCTTCACCTCATCGAAAGGAGTTGAGTCGAAAGCGTTGAAGATGCAGTTTCCTGGCGGGAATATGCGGTAATGCTTCTTTTCTTCCGTCAAGAATGTTTTCAACTCCGAGAAATAGGGCACTTGAAACTGATCCCAAAGCACCTTTTTCCAAGACTCTTCGATTTGAGGGTTGACTGCCATAGCCGGATGCCGTCGTGGAACAGTGTTTAGTGTCTGAAGTGGCGCACGCCTGTAAAGACCATTGCGATGCCCAAGTCGTTGCAGGCTTTAATGGAGTCTGCATCTCTCACAGAGCCGCCAGGCTGAATGATGGCAGTAACGCCGTATTGGACCGCCATCTTCACCACATCGTCAAAAGGGAAGAAAGCATCTGAAGCGAGGCAGAGTCCCGACGCAACGCCTTTTCCTTTAGCCTCTTCGAGGGCAATATGTGCTGCTCCTACGCGGTTCATCTGTCCGGCTCCAATGCCGGCAATCTTTCCGTCAGCCGCCACCGTGATGGCATTTGAACGCACATGCTTGCAGATTTTCATCGCCAGAAACAGGTCTTCCAACTCTTTGTCTGTGGGCTGTTTCTCCGTTACCACGTTGAGCGTATAATCTTCCGGCGACTTGTTGTCAACGGTCTGTCGCAGCATGCCGCCGCGCACGCTCACAAACGTCGTGTCATCTACGCAAGAGGAGAGGTCGGCATCAAAAGTCATCAGCCGGATATTCTTCTTGGTCGAGAGGCAGTCCAAGGCTTCTTGTGTAAAGCCGGGAGCGAGGATGATTTCAAGGAAAACGGGCTTCATAGCCTCGGCCGTTGCCTTGTCGACGGGTCTGTTGGAGGCCACAATGCCGCCGTATATTGAAACGGGGTCTGCTTCGTAGGCACGTTGCCAAGCCTGCAATGCATTCTCGCCGACACCGACGCCGCAAGGGTTCTTGTGTTTGACAGCCACTACCGTAGGCTCCTTGAATTCGCGCAGCAACTGCAAAGTGGCGTCTGCATCCTGAATGTTGTTGTATGACAACTCTTTGCCATGGAGTTGTTGAGCCCATGCAATAGAATATCCTTGTTTTTTGCCGGCATAGAACGTAGCCTGCTGATGCGGGTTCTCGCCATAACGGAGACTCTGCTTGCGGGTAAACGTCATGGTCAGGCTCTCCGGGTTGTGCTCGCCGGCCTGCTCGGTAAGATACGTCGAGATATAAGTATCGTAAGCTGCAGTATGGCGGAACACTTTGGCGGCAAGTTTGCGACGGGTCTCGTAAGTCGTGTCGCCGTGCGTCTTGATCTCCTCCAGCACTGCATCATAATCGGCACTGTCTGTCACGGCCGTGACGTAACGGTGGTTTTTGGCGGCGCTGCGCAGCATCGAAGGACCGCCGATGTCGATGTTCTCAATGGCCTCCTCAAAAGAGACGCCTGGCTTCTCGACAGTCTGCTTAAAGGGGTACAGGTTCACGACAACTATATCGATAGGAGCAATGCCGTTTTCTTCCATCTCTTTGCGGTGCTCAGCATTGTCGCGCACCGAGAGCAGGCCGCCGTGCACCTTAGGATGCAGCGTCTTCACTCGACCGTCCATGATTTCGGGGAAACCCGTAATTTCACTGATGCCGACCGTCTTCAGTCCGGCCTCTTCCAGCATCTTTTTCGTCCCGCCGGTAGAGACTATTTCATATCCTTGTTCAATAAGTCCTGCCACAAATGGCACAAGTCCAGTCTTGTCGCTGACACTGACAATTGCTCTCTTCATTTTCCAGTATTTTTAATATCTATTAGTTAACATTCGTATTTGTCGTGTACCAACCAGCCCCGGTATTGGCATCAGGTGCATTTTTGGCTTTAAGTTCCTCATAGAAGTTGACGTGTGTGGCTTCCATCCACGGCAACACCCAAAACCACAAAATGCCAAAAGTGAGTGTGCACAGAAGCCACCAGCCTATAAAGCTCAAGTCGAGCAAGAAGAGCCTGCCTTTATAGCCTTGCATCATCCTCATACTGGTGTTGATGCACTCTTCGGGGCGCATTTCTGGATTCTCCTTGGCAATATAATAGGCCATAGCGTAGGAGTAAAATTTCACGATGCCGGGGATTATCAGCAACAGCGTCCAGAGGAAGATGTAAACGTATTTCAGCAGCGACACTGCCAAAGAGCGGCTATATTGTTTGAAGCAGCTGAACATACGGTCAATCGTGTCAAGTTTTGAACCGTGTACGAAGTCGTACATCGCAATGGTGAAGCCGAAGTCCAACGGAATGAAGACCAGCAGCGACAGCACGAATCCGATTCCGAGGATGCCAAGTGCCGAGCAGGCTACGGAGATGAGCAACAACACTAATGTAGCAAGAACCGGCTGTGTCCAAAAGCCGCGCAGTTCGTTGCGGGTGTCTTGTTTAAGGGTGTAAAAGTCTTTCATTTTTTTTTGTTTTTAGAATGATTGCAAAAGTATAAAAAATCCCGTACCGTTTCAACGTTGCACGCACCGGGCACATGCCTCCATCAGCCACATCGGGGTGGATGTGGCGCCGCAGATGCCGACGCTTCGGTATGGTGAAAAGTCGATTTCGGCAATCTGTTCTTTCTTGGAAATGAAAAAACTGTTGGCATTGTTGGCCTTGCAGATCTCGAAGAGATAGAGACCGTTGGAGCTCTTCTCGCCAGACACGAAAATGATGGCATCGTGGTTTCCGGAGAACTCGGCAATTTCGGCGGCGCGGTTAGAGACCTTGCGGCAGATGGTATCCGAGTATTCGAAAAGGTGCTCGTTGCCTTGGGCGCGATACCGGCTCCGGATGATGTCGATGAGGCGGTAATACTGCTGCAGCCCTTGCGTAGTCTGCGAATAGAGCATCGACGGGCGGCTGAAGTCAATCTTGTCCACCTCGTCAAAAGAGGAGAGCACAATGACATTGTTGTCGGTCTGTCCCATCAGCCCGACAACCTCGGCGTGACCTTTCTTGCCGAAGATGAGAATCTGCTTCTGGCGGTTGTCGGCATTGCGGTAAAAGTCGCGGATGCGCTGCTGCAGTTTCAGCACCACGGGGCAGGTAGCGTCGATTAGTTTGATGTTGTTCTGTTCAGCGGTGCGGTAAATGGCGGGCGGCTCGCCGTGCGCGCGTATCAGCACCACCGTGTCGCGGAGGCCGGCAAACTGTTCATAGCTTATCACTTGCAGTCCCAATCGGGTAAGGCGTTCCACCTCTTCGCTGTTGTGTACGATGTCGCCCAAGCAATAGAGGCGGCCATGGAGGGCGAGGTAGTCTTCGGCAGTCTGTATAGCATTGATCACGCCGAAACAGCACCCTGATTTTTCGTCAATAGAGACATTCATTGCAGACTTGTCAGCAGGGGGCGGTTCTACCAATTGTCGGGGAAGAGCGAATCGACAAATTCGGCGCGGTTGAACACCTGAAGCTGGTTGATCTTCTCGCCCACGCCGATATACTTGATCGGGATTTTGAATTGGTCGGAGATGCCGATGACCACGCCACCCTTTGCGGTGCCGTCGAGTTTGGTTACGGCCAAAGAGTTCACTTCGGTGGCGGCACTGAACTGGCGGGCCTGTTCAAAGGCATTCTGTCCGGTGGAGCCGTCGAGCACAAGCATCACCTCATGCGGACCGTCTGGGATGAGTTTGCGGATCACGTTCTTGATCTTGACGAGTTCGTTCATGAGGTTCGTCTTGTTGTGGAGGCGGCCGGCGGTGTCAATCAGCACCACGTCGCTTTTGCGGGCGATGGCGGAGGCCACCGTGTCGTAAGCCACGGCTGCGGGGTCGGAGCCCATCTTCTGGGTCACGATTGGCACATCGGCGCGTTCTGCCCAGACCTTGAGTTGGTCGATGGCAGCGGCACGAAACGTGTCGGCGGCGCCCAGCATCACCGAATATCCGTTGTTTTTGAACTGGTAGGCGAGTTTGCCGATTGTTGTCGTCTTGCCTACTCCGTTCACCCCGACGACCAGCACCACGTATGGGGTTTCCCGTTGGGGAATGACAAAATCGTTGGCTTTCTCGATATCGTTTTCCAGCAGCAGATTTACAATCTCCTCTTTTAGAATCGTATTGAGTTGTTCGGTGCCGATGTACTTGTCGCGCGAGACACGGACCTCGATGCGTTCGATGATCTTGAGGGTCGTTTCCACGCCAACGTCGGAGGTTACGAGCACCTCTTCAAGCCGGTCGAGGACATCGTCATCAACCTTAGATTTACCGACAACTGTTTTGGCAAGCTTGGCGAAAAAACTCTCCTTTGACTTCTGTAGGCCTTCGTTGAGCTCGTTTTTCTTCTCTTTTGAAAATATCGAAAAAAATCCCA
>CAVIPZ010000005.1:15377-22810 GCA_963644715.1 bacterium
GCTCGGTTTTCTTCTCTTTTAAAAAAAAAAAAAAAAATCCCATAGTGATAAAATCTGGTTTGAGGCGGCAAATATAGCAAATAATCGCATTACAAGGGAAAACCGCAGCGGCATGCTTTAAGCCACAGTGCCCTATAAACGAAAAAAGGCGGTAACGAGTACCACCTTCTTTCAACCATGAAAACAAAATATTACTTTTTAGCCAAAAAGTCTTTAACCGTGGAGGAGTCAATCACTGTCTCTTTGAAAGTGTAGGCTCCAGTTTTGGGAGAACGCTCCATTTTTACCACTCTGGTATAGGTTACGCCACCCTCTCTTTTCAATGTTGCAACAACCTTCTTTGCCATCTCTTTTCCGTTTTAAACTATTTAACTTCTTTGTGCAATGTCATTTTCTTCAAGTACGGATTGTACTTCATAAGTTCCAGTCTGTCTGGCGTGTTCTTTCTGTTCTTTGTCGTGATGTATCTCGACATACCCGGCACGCCGCTTGCTTTTTGCTCCGTACATTCCAATATCACCTGCTGACGGGCTTCTTTCGTTTTCTTTGCCATTTTCTGTTAACCTTAAATGATTTCCTTACTTCGTTTGACGGGGCAAAGATACACTTTTTACAATAGCCTCCATCTCTACCAGTGCATTTTTTCAAAAAAAATCATTCAATTTATTTCATCTTCTTGTAAATCAGTTATTTATTTTTACCATCATCGTCACTTAAAAGCCGCCAAAGCATATCTTTTAGCCGCGTCAGATTGTATTCAGTGGCCGATGAAATGCACACCACAGGGAGATTGTCCGCATCTATTTCGTCAAAACGGAGCAACTCCTCCTCGGGCAAAAGGTCGCATTTGGTGATGGCAAGCATGCTGGCCTTGTCGAGCAGTTCGCGGTTAAAGGCTTCCAGTTCATGTCTTAATATATGGTATTCGGCCAAGATCTGCTCATTGGTGCGGATGCCTTCCTCGCCGGCGGCAGGCACCATGTAAAGCAACACAGCGTTGCGCTCTATGTGACGCAGGAAACGCAGCCCTATGCCTTTGCCCTCCGAAGCCCCCTCGATGATGCCCGGAATGTCAGCGATGACGAACGACTGATAGTCGCGGTACGCCACCATACCCAAGTTGGGCTTGAGGGTCGTGAACGGATAATCGGCGATTTTAGGGCGTGCATTGGAAATATGGCTGATGAGCGTTGACTTGCCGGCATTGGGAAATCCTACCAGTCCGACATCGGCCAACACTTTGAGTTCGAGCGAAACCCAGCCCTCCGTGCCGGTTTCGCCGGGCTGCGCGAACCTCGGCGTCTGCATGGTCGGGCTTTTGAAGTGTACATTGCCAAGTCCGCCTCTGCCGCCTTTCATGACAACCAGTTCCTCGCCGTCTTCGAGCACCTCGCCGACGGTATCGCCCGTATCGGTCATCTTGATAACGGTGCCGAGCGGGACTTCGATCAGGGCATCGGCTCCGTTTTTGCCGAAACATTGGTTCTTCTGGCCGTTGCTGCCGTCTTCGGCAAACACATGTTTGGTGTATCTCAAGTGGAGTAGCGTCCAGAGGTTGCGATTCCCTCTCACCACCACACTGCCGCCCTTGCCGCCGTCGCCGCCGTCAGGTCCTGCCTTAGGGTTGCGTGCCGTTCTTGCCAGATGCGCCGAACCGCCGCCGCCGTTGCCGGATCGGCAGTATATTTTCACAAAATCGATAAATTGTTCTTCTCCCATGTTGTTTCTGTTGTTTTAAGAGTTATTCTACAATAAAGTTATTTGTCATGCTGTCGCGCCGTGCTTTCATAGCAATTGTTGACAGGGTTAGCATAAATGTCCAGAAACAGCCGCTTCAGTTGCGACTGCTCTCCTTGCAGTTGCTGCAGTCCGCCGTCCATATACCGTTCAAACGCCTCCTTGTCTGCCGGAGCGTACATCGAGCGGTACTGTTCCGTGCCATCACGGAGGTCGGAGGCAATATAGTTTGTCTTCCAGAGCCGGTAGCCGCGGTAAATGCGGCGGTCAATAAGGCGGGCCAACGCCTCAAACTTCCGTTTCCGGTCAAAGACATCGCATTGTTTCAGTTCGGACACCGTCACGGGCGGCATTATCTCGATGCTGATGCCGCCTTTAGGCCGGATGATGCCGCTGACAATGCTGCGAAGGTCTTCTTTGCGTTCTTTCACATAGCGGCCGCCCAACGACAAGTAACGCTCCTGCACTTTGAGGAAATCACAAGGTTCATACTCGTACGACACGGCAACAGGCACAATGTTCAGTTCCGCCATGTTCTCCACAAAAGGCTTGTCGCTGCCGAGGGAGAGCATCTTCAGCAGCGCGCTTTCGGTACGGTCGTTGCCGTCTTTTGTCCTGCCGTTGCGCTGCGCTATCCAGAGCGACTGCCGTTTTTTGTGCAGGGCATAGCGCATGTAAGATGAGACCTCCAGAGAGTTGCGGTAAAAGTCGCGCAGGTCGTGCGTCTCGTTTTCCCGCACCAGCCTGAACATCTTGTTCATCTTTCCGATGTCGGCGATGAACTTGTCTTGCATCAGGTTACTGCCGAACGTAACCTCCGCCGTTTCGATGCCGTTGTTTTTGAGCATCATCTGCAGCAGAACAGCATCCAGCACGATATCGCGGTGGTTGGCCACAAACGTATAGCGCCGTTCGGGGTCTATCCGCTCTATGCCCTTAGGCGAAAACGAAGTGGAGGTAAGTTCCAAGATGCGGCGAAATGCTTTCAGCATAATGCCGCCCTGAAACTGGTCAGCACTCCTCACCTGCAAGAACTCCGCCCTTATCTGTCCGGGATCGCTTTCGGGGAAAAGGAAACGGGCAGCCTGTTCAAAATAGGGGTGTGCAGCCACGCGGGCGGCGGCTGCGGGTATCTCGCTGTTGTCGTAAGGGCGGATAGCGTCAAAGTTCATAATCGTCCGTTACAGATGTTTACGGTTGTCGAAAATCAGCACCGGCTTGCGGCTCATGTCCGGAAAGTTGACCTTGCTCACATGCTCCACCGTGTCAACCTCAATTTGCGGCGCCACGCGTATCTTGGCGCGAAAGCGGTCTTTAAGGTCCTTGACCACATCGAACGACGGTGTTTCGCGCAGCCCCACCGTTACAGAGACCTCGTCGGTGCCGGCATCGCTGGTGCTCAGCACCACATAATAGTTTTCCACATAGCTGGTGTTGTTGAGCACGTCGGAGAGGGCGGGCGGGTAGAGGGTCGTGCCTTTGTACTTGACCATATGGTTCTTGCGCCCCACAATAGGGCTGATGCGGAACGTGTGCCGTCCGCAGCGGCAGGGTTCCGTATGGATGCAGGCCATGTCGCCGGTGCGGAAACGCAGCAGCGGCATACCCTCCACACCAAGCGTTGTGACCACCACCTCGCCCACTTCGCCCGCAGGCACGGGGCGGTCGTCGTCGCCGATAATCTCCACAATGATAAGTTCGGGATGATGATGGCCGCCACAGCCGTACTGGCATTCCGAAAATGTGGCCGACATCTCCGTAGAAGAGTAGGTGGCAAACAAGTCCACATCCCACTTCTCCTTGATTTTAGTACCGAGTGCGTTGAGGTTGAAGTTCTGGTCGCGCAGCCCCTCGCCGATGCCGATGATGCGCTTGACGGAAGAGTTGCGGTAGTCGATGCCGTGGCTTTCCGCATACTCGATGAGTTTGAGGATGAACGAGGGAATGCACATCAGAGAATCGGGGCGGATGCGTGCGATAGTGTCCCACTGCAGTTCGGGGATGCCGTTGCCCACGCGCACGATGCCCGCGCCCATCTTGCGGAGCCCCAAAAAATAGGCCATGCCGGCCATAAAACGTTTGTCGAGGGTAGTCATCAGCTGCAGCACGCTCCGGTCAGTCAAACCGGCACAGGTGAACGACACCGCCTCGTTGTAGGCCAGCCGCTCCAAGTCGCGGTCGGTGCAGGCAAAGGTCACAGGGTCGCCCAGCGTGCCCGACGTGGTGATGTAATCGACAATCTTGTTGCGCGGAACGCAGAGAAACTCTTCGTTGTGCAGTTGCAGGTCGCGCTTGTCGGTGAAAGGTATCTGCGACAAGTCCTCAACAGTCTGTATCTTGCGGATGTCAATGCCATGCTCTGCAAACAGCCGATGGTAATAGGGGGAGTTTTCGTCGAGGTATTGCAGTTGCCCGCGCAGTTTCTCTTCCTGAAAAGCCTTTATCTTCTCGGCGGGCTGAAATTCTATTTCCGGTTCAAAGTTCATATTACTCTGTTTTGCTATCTTACAATCTTTTTCTCTGCCGGAAGGATGCCGATGCTTTGCAGCCAGCCGACAAACTCGTATTTCCACTTTCCGGCTTCCGGGGCACGTTTCTCGCTCATGCCGTATCCGTGGCCACCCGTCTCATACAGCAGAAAACGGTGCGGCACGCCGGCGCGCGTCAGCGACCGGTCGAGATACACGCTGTTGCGGTAGTCCACCTTTGGGTCGTCTTTTGCCGTAACCAAAAAAACAGGCGGCATGTCTTTCGGGATGCTCAATTCCATCGAGAACTTCGTCTTCTGCTCCTCAGTATATCTGCGGGTCAGCAGATTGCGGCGCGAACGGCGGTGTACGATGGCATCCTGCATAGAGACTACAGGATATACCGGCACCACAAAGTCAGGCCGCAACGAGCAGTCGTCGGCTATGCCCAACGGCTTCAAGCTGTTTTCGCTGGCAAAAGCCCCCGACATCGTAACCAGATGGCCGCCCGCCGAGAAGCCCATCGTGCCGAGTTTGTCAGGATTCAGGTGATAGGCCGCGGCATGCTGCCTGACAAAGCGGATTGCATACTGCACGTCCTCCATCATAGCTGGATAGTGGAAGCCTTGCATACCCACCCGGTACTTCAACACAAAAGCGTTGATGCCTTGGCTGTTGAGCCACTCCGCCACGGCAAAGCCCTCGGTAGGGATGCCCATCGTGTGGGCATAGCTGCCGCCCGGACACACCAGCACCGACACGCCCGTATTAAGCGAGTCGGGGGCGAGACAGACATACAGACGGGCAGGATTGCCGGCCATGCCCGGAACGCCTTTCCACAGACGGAGCGTCTCCGTTTGGGCAAACACAGTGCCGCCACTCAGCAGTAACAGCAGAGCCACAGCAAGCGCTTTGCCCCGTGCTATGTTCCAAAACCCATTCATCTTGTATGGCATCATCGGTAAAAATTTGAACTTGGCGTTTTTTGGAAGCGCAAAAATACACAAATTATGACAGCCGATAACCGATGCAAAAATGCATAATAATACGCATTGGCAATCTCAAAAATCTGACTTAAATTTGCAAATTCTTATCAAGAGCAGACGGATTTTTTTAGGGGGGTAATTTAGTATAAAAACCATTTTTCAACTTTATGAACATCAGACTTTTACGCATTGTCTTCATCATAATCATATCGGCGTTTTTTTCTGGCAGGTTCCTGCGGACGGTCAGCGCATCTGCGAACGCATAAATTCCATCAAAAACGCCGACCCGTTTGCCATCAGGCAATGGTTTTCCATGACGGCCAAGTGGAAACACCTCCGCATCATCACCCCGGACGAGTTGGAAGAGAACGAACCCATCATCTTCACCGACTACCCCGAGCCATCGCCCAAGAACTACAACTACTGCATCGAAGTAATTGACCGCGACGGGCTGTCGTCGGGCAAGAGGGGACAAACTACCATCCGTTTACGCGGCGCGGCCACCGTCAAGATACCGCTCACCCTCAAGGCTTCTCCGCACAAGAGCAGCAACGGCATCACCCTCGACTTCACCTATGAGTACAAGTCGCACCACGACTGCTACGGCGTCATCTATAAGTCGGTGAACGACGAGCCCGCCTACGTGCTGGCCAGCTTCAACCGCGGCGAACACACCTATAACGACTTCAAAGTGAACTCGGGCGACAAAGTGACTTACTACATCCGCATGACACCGGGCGACGGCAAGCGCTCGCAACCCTCTGAAACCGTAACCGTTAAGGCGAAATAAGACTTTAGAACTTAGAATTTAGAACTTAGAGGCGTTACGCTTATTGCCCTTCGCAATTCCTAATTCCTCATTCCTAATTAAGTCTTACGGTTTCAGCAGATTTATCGGGGCCACATACACGCCGTCCTCACGGCGATAGGCACCGCCAACGGCCGTGAGCACCATAAGGAACGACGGGGATTTTTCATCGCTTTTGGCTGTGATCTTGTTGCGTAGGGTTTTTAGCGACTTTGCGCCTGCTGCCACAAGTTCTTCACCGCCCAATTTGATTTCAATTGCCCCCCATCTGCCGTCCTCAAGGTGCAACACAGCGTCACACTCCAGACCTGCATTGTCGCGGTAATGGGAAACGTTTCCGCCCAATGCCCCGGCATAGACGGCAAGGTCTCTGACAGCCATATCCTCAAAGAACAGCCCAAAACTTTCCAAATCCCGCTTCAAATCATCAGGACCTATTCCCAATGCACGGCATGCAATTGAAGTATCTACAAAGTGCCGTGTCGGAGCGCTTCTGATTGATGTCTTTGAACGGATGTCAGGATTCCATGCCGGCAAATCTTCCAAAACGTACAAATCGTTAAGAGCTTCCATATAATCGCCGAAAGTCTTGACATCCATTGTGCGCTCATTGCTTTGCCTGACATCTGCAATTATAGTCGAAGCAGCAGCCTCCGTCGAAATGTGGCGGGCATAACTCCTAAGAATCATCTTCATCACCTCAGGCCGCTTGTTCCTGAACCTTTCATTTTCACAATCTTCAAAAACGAAAAGCCCGTTATAATAGTTTTTGGTTATCTCTACGGCAATATCATACGGTGCAAGTACGGATATCGGCCATCCGCCACGACACAGCAGGAAAGCCACATCATCGAGCGTGAAACCGTCGTTAGCATCCCATGGAAATGCTGTGCCGCCGTCAAAAAGGTCTTGGAGCGAGACAGAACCTTTCGATTCTTTCGATTCCCACAAACTCATAGGACGCATCTTTACGGGAGTAATTCTGCCGGCACCGCTATGGTGAACTTCCGTCTTGTCTGCCGGTGTAGTACTGCCTGTAAGAATGTACTTGCCAAACTGGTAGTCAAAATCCAAATCGTCTTTCACCTGATTCCAAATATCCGGAGCCTTTTGCCACTCATCTATAAGCCTTGGCTTATCTCCATTGAGCACCGCTTTCGGGTTCAGACGTGCCATAGAAATGGACTGCCGAGTGTTTAGTTTCACGAAACTTTTCTGATACCGCATACACGTTGTTGTTTTGCCGCAAAACTTTGGTCCTGCCACGAGTACTGCCCCAGAAGTTTTTAATTTTAAACTTATCTCACTTTCAATCAACCTGTTATAATAATCCATAACAATCAAAGCAATTTCAGGCGGCAAAATTACAAGAAAATTCCCATAATTTTCAATAAAAAATTCCCATAATTTTCAACTTTTACGTCAGTATTGTTT
>CAVIPZ010000006.1:0-21785 GCA_963644715.1 bacterium
GTACCGAAGACCGGGATCGAACCGGTACGAGTGTTACCTCATTGGTGTTTGAGACCAGCGCGTCTACCTATTCCGCCACTTCGGCAAATCGGGCGCAAAGATAAACTTTTTTTCTTTGCTTCCGCATTTGCAATATTGAAAATATAAAATGTTGCAAATCAGCCCGTTATTAGTCAACTACCGCTTACGCTATCCAGCCTTTAATCTGGTCGAGGGTAGCGGCAGGCACTTCAAGCTTCATTTTCTTGCGCAATCCGCCCAAATCGTTCAGCAATTTGTTAGGATTGGCCTGTTTGAGTTGTGCTACCGTCAAAATGTTGAGTTTGCGAAGTGCGGGAATCCATGCTGCATCTATGCCGAGTGCCGTAAACTCCTCGTCTTTGCTCGTTTCGGGTTTCTTTTCGGGGCGCATTTGCGGGAAGAAGAGCACGTCCTGAATAGAAGCCGAGTCGGTCATGATCATCGACAGGCGGTCGATGCCGATACCGAGACCGGCCGTAGGCGGCATGCCGATTTCGAGCGAGCGCAGAAAGTCCTCATCAAGCACCATAGACTCGGTGTCGCCGCGCTTGCCCAGTTCCAGTTGGTCTTCAAAGCGCCGTCTTTGGTCAAGCGGGTCGTTGAGTTCGGAGTAAGCGTTGCAGATTTCCTTGCCGTTGCACATAGCCTCAAAGCGTTCGGTCAAGCCGGGCTTTGAGCGGTGTTTCTTGGTCAAAGGCGACATCTCGATAGGATAATCGTAGATGAAAGTCGGCTGAATGAGTTTATGCTCGCAGGTTTCCCCGAAAATCTCGTCAATCAGTTTGCCCTTGCCCATTGTACTGTCAACTTTCACGCCTTGTCTCGTGGCGAACTCTGCCAGTTGCGCCTCGTCCATATTGGAAATGTCGGTCCCTGTGAAATGTTCGATGGCTTCAAACATCGTATAGCGTTTCCAGGGGCGTTTAAAGTCGATGATATTCTCGCCCACCTTGACCTTAGTGTCGCCGTGGAGGGCGAGGGCTATTCTTTCCACCATTTCCTCCACGCAATTCATCATCCATTCATAGTCCTTGTAAGGCACATAGAGTTCCATTTGGGTGAATTCGGGATTATGGAAACGGTCCATCCCCTCATTTCTGAAATCCTTAGAGAACTCATACACGCCGTTGAATCCGCCCACGATGAGTTTTTTGAGGTACAGTTCATCGGCAATGCGAAGATAGAGCGTCATGTCGAGCGTATTGTGGTGCGTCTTGAAAGGGCGTGCGGCGGCACCGCCATACAGCGGCTGCAGGATTGGCGTTTCAACCTCCAAGTAGCCTTTCTCGTTCAAGAAATTACGCATTGTGTTCACCAGCAACGTGCGCTTGATAAACGTATCCTTGACCTGCGGGTTGACGATAAGGTCGATATAGCGTTGACGGTAGCGCTGCTCGGGATCCTGAAAAGCGTCATACACCTTTCCGTCTTTCTGTTTCACAATAGGCAGCGGGCATACCGACTTGCACAGAAGGGTGAACTCCCGAACGTGAATGCTTATTTCGCCCATTTGGGTAACAAAAACGAAACCCTTAACGCCAATGATGTCGCCAATGTCAAGCTTTTTGAAGACGCTGTTGTACATCGTCTTGTCCTCGCCGGGGCAAATCTCATCACGTTTGGCGTAAATCTGGATTCGGCCAACGGAGTCCTGGATTTCGTAAAAGGCCACTGCCCCCATAATGCGCTGGTTCATAATTCTGCCAGCGATGCTAACTTGCTGAAATTTAGTATTGTCTAATGGAAATTCTTTGAGAATCTGCTCCGTAGTAGCGTTCACTTCATATTCGGCTGCCGGGTAGGGGTCAATGCCTAAATTGATAAGGTCTTCTAATTTTTTTCTGCGGATAATTTCTTGTTCGGATAACTCAGCCATATCGGTTTATTTTTTCAAACGGCAAAAATACAAAAAAAACGGCCGTATGTAAACCGCCGGTTCTGCATCAAAATTCAAATATTCTTACCGGCTTGCCCAATTTGGCGATGCGGCACCGTTATGGCACAAGCCTGCCGTTTTGTGCCATAATGCTATTTGGCATAGTTGCGTGCCCCGAAGATGGCGCTGCCGATGCGGACCAGCGTGCTGCCCTCCTCGATGGCGATGCGGTAATCTTCAGACATACCCATTGAGCGTTCCTTGAAAGCGTCATCGTTCTGGAAATATCTCTGTTTCAGCATATCGAAGATGGATTTGAGGTCTCTGAATTCGCGCCGCACCTGTTCTGTATCGTCCGTAAATGTGGCCATGCCCATAACGCCGCAGATGCGCACATTCTTCCATTCGCGAAACTGCGCACTCTCGAGCATCTGCATGCACTCTTCGGGCAGAAAACCGAATTTGGTACACTCTGCCGCGATGTGGAACTGCAGCAGGCATGGAATGATGCGGCCGTTCTTTTCAGCATAGCGGTTCACCTCGCCCAACAATTCGGCACTGTCGATGCTGTGAATGAGCGTCACAAACGGGGCGATGTATTTGATTTTGTTGGTCTGGAGATGCCCGATGAAATGCCATTGGATGTCTTTTGGCAGTGCTTCGTGTTTAGCTTTCATCTCTTGCGCTTTGTTCTCGCCAAAGACGCGTTGCCCCTGGTCGTAAAGGGTCTGTATGTCTTCGGCGGGTTTTGTTTTTGAGACGGCAATCAAGCGGACGCCTGCGGGCAGTTGGCCAAGTATTTCGTTGTATTTTTCAATATCCATAGCACTATAGTTTCGCGCCTCAAACGGGGCAATGACAAGCGGCGCAAAAATACGAAAAAGATACCCCCGCAGTGCGTCCGCAACAAACAATTCGTTGCTTTTCAACATGTAGAGTGTTGTTTTTTGTTAAAAAATCATAATAAACGTGTCAGACTGCAATATCAGGATTGTTTATGTCGTTTCATGGGAAAACATTAAACAAATACCATTATGAAAAAGTTCATTCCAGTGCTCTTTGGAGCATTGTTGCTGGCAAGTTGTGCCACATCCAGTTTTGTTTCAACCGCACCGCAGGCCAAGAAAGAGGTCGCATCTCCCATACCTTGCTATTATGCTTCAGAGAAACCCGGCAAACCATACGAAGTAATGGGGCACGTTGAAACTTCCGGTTTTGTTTTCGCTTCAAACAAGCATTTGGTATTCAGTATGCAAAAGACAGCCCGTGAAAAAGGTGCAGACGCTATTATAAACATACGTTTCTCTTACATCCCGGCACTGCTCATCGGCATCCCCTACGCCGAGGGCGATTTGGTGAAGTTCAAGCAATAAGTTTGCATTCAAAGTATAATAAACACACGCTGCCGTCTGCTTTTTGACCGCAGCGTTTTTTCTGTTTTTAGGATTATTTATGACACCCTATCGGGCATCCGCCATCGCTTTTTCAAGGCATTGCCAAAGACGTTCGGCGGTTTTGTCCCAACTGAATTTCTGCCCTTGCTGTCTTCCCTTCTCTATTAAAGAGCCGCGCAGCGTTTCGTCTGCCGCCATTTGTTCCATCGCGGCCGCTATTTGCTCTGCTGAATCTGGATCTACCAGCAAGGCGGCATCGCCAGCCACTTCGGGCATTGCGGTGACATTAGAGGTGATGACCGGCGTTTCGGCACGGAATGCCTCCACAATCGGAATCCCAAAGCCCTCAAAATAAGAGGCATAGACCAACGCTATAGCCGAGGACATTATGACTGCCAGTTTCTCAGAAACGATGTGCCCTGTAAATATCACATCGCCCGAAAAAGCCATTCGCTGATACACCTCATCGACATCGCCCTGCAGTCCGGCCCGTGCTCCCACAACCAAGAACTTGGCGTTTGACTTCGTCTTTTGTTTATAGGATTCAAAGGCGCGCAAGATGTTGGCCAGATTCTTGCGTTTGTGTATTGCACTGACAAACAGGAAATAGGGACATCCGTCCGTAAACTCATTGCGCACTTTTTGCTGCTCAACCGGAGATAACGGTTTGTAATTGTCGCTGCTGCCGTTATAGACTACATCTATTTTCTTTTCATCGACACCATAAAAATTATGGATGTCATGTTTTGAAAACTCCGACACCGTAGCAATTCGGCAGGCTTTCGTGGCAAACTGCGGGAAAAAGCGCGTATAATAATTCTGATGCTTCGGTTGGATGAAATCGTTGCGATGCTCAAAGTTAAGATCGTGGATGACATTCACTTGCGGCACGTCGGTGCGCAGCGAGAGCCAGCCGTCGGGAGAAAAGAAAAGGTCGGGATGCAGTTTTTTGAGCGTTTGCGGGATGGCATACTCAAAATAGGCATACCAGAGATAGGGATGGCGTGCCGGCGGGAATGCACGAATGGGAACAACATTGTCGGCAAACACAAAGCGAGGGTCATATTTTCTGTCGAAGATAAAATAGAAAGTATGTTCTGGGTGGGAACAGGTCACACGCTTCAGACTTTCATACGTAAACCATCCTATCCCCTCCAGTTTGTCTTTCAGCAGCAATCGTGTATTGACAGCAATTCTCATTCTGTTGCCTTACCATTTCGTAGTGACCCCGGTGGGACTCAAACCCGCGACTTTCAGAACCGGAATCTGACGTTCTATTCAACTGAACTACAGGGCCAAAAAGGACGGAAAAGTTTTTCCGTCCTTTATTTATTTCCAGATGTTATTTATTGACCTGGAATTTCTTGTCGCCATTGACGAAGAAGTTGACAATCTGGTTTGCAGCGGCAAGACCTGCATTGATGTTGGCTTCAGCTGTTTCAGCGCCTTGTTTTTTCGGCGTTGCGAAGAAGCGTTTCTCAAATTTGGAGAAATCTTCGAGGGCTTCTGGGGCAATATCTGTGCAGTATTTGAGGTCTTCTCTTTCGGACAGCAGTTCCAGCAATTCAGCCTCATTGATAACCTCTTTGCGTGCCGTATTGATAACGCAACCGCCTTTGGGCATCAGCGAAACGAGACCTTTGCCGATAGATTTCTTGGTCTGGTCGTTAGCGGGGATATGCAGAGAGATGTAATGGCAGTTCTTGTACATATCTTCGAGCGTAGCAGGAACTTCAACGCCTTCGGCTTCCATTTTCTCTTTCGGGACAAACGGGTCGAAAGCCATAACTTCCATACCGAGGGCTTTAGCCTTTTCGGCCACCAGGCGACCTACGTTGCCGTAAGCCTGGATACCAACTTTCTTGCCTTTCAGTTCCGTACCCGTGCCCGGTTTGAACGTGTTGCGGGCCATATAGATCATCATGCCGATAGCCAGTTCAGCCACTGCATTGGAGTTCTGCCCAGGCGTGTTCATTGCCACGATATTGTTAGCCGTACAAGCGGCGAGGTCGAGGTTGTCGAAGCCGGCGCCGGCTCTTACCACCACCTTGAGGTTCTTGGCAGCATCAATCACTTGAGCCGTCACCTTGTCGGAACGGACAATCATAGCGTCCACATCCTCTACGGCAGCGTAAAGCTGTTCTGGGGTCTCATATTTCTCGAGAAGAGCCAGTTCATAACCGGCTTTTTCAACGATAGCGCGGATGCCGTCAACGGCAGCCTTGGCAAAAGGTTTCTGAGTTGCAATTAAGACTTTCATTTCTGACGGTTCGCTTATTTGTTAGACTTTTCGAAATCCTGCATACAAGCCACGAGAGCCTCAACATCCTCTACAGAGCAAGCGTTGTACAGGGAAGCGCGGAAGCCGCCCACGGAACGATGTCCCTTGATGCCGATCATACCGCGTTCTTTGGCGAATGCCATGAAAGCATCCTGCTTGTCTTCGTAACCCGGAGCCATCACCCAGCAATGGTTCATGATAGAACGGTCTTCCTTGTTGGTAACCGTACCTACGAACATGCTGTTGCGGTCGATTTCCTCATAAAGCATAGAGGATTTCTTCATATTGATTTTGTTCATAGCCTCAACGCCGCCGATGGTGTTCTTGAGCCATGTGAGGGTTTCGTGCATCACGAAAATAGGAAGTACCGGAGGAGTGTTGAACATAGAGATGTTCTTGGCCTCTTCAGCGGCATGGGTGCGGTAGTCAACCATAGTAGGCAACGGGTTCATATAGGCACGGTCGCCGATCTGGCCGAGGATGTCCTTGCGTACGATAACGAACGTTACGCCGGCAGGACCCACGTTTTTCTGTGCACCGCCGTAAATGAGGCCGTATTTCTTCACATCAACGGGACGGCTCATGATGTCGGAAGACATATCGGCCACCAGCATAATCGGGCAGTCCATGTCGTATTTGATTTCCGTTCCGTAGATGGTGTTGTTGGTCGTGATGTGGAAATAGTCGGCGTCCGTAGGGATGGTGTAGCCCTTAGGAATGTAGCTGTAGGTCTTGTCTTCAGAAGAAGCCACGATTTCTACCTTGCCGAAAAGTTTTGCTTCCTTGGCTGATTTCTTTGCCCATACGCCCGTCTGCAGGTAAGCTGCCTTGGTTTTCAGCAGGTTGGCAGGCACTGTAAAGAACTGGGTGCTTGCGCCGCCGCCCAAAAACAACACTTCATACTCATCAGGGATGTGGAGCAGGTCACGCCAGAGTTGGCGGGTTTCTGCCATTATGCGTTCCCAACCCGGTGTGCGGTGTGAGATTTCCATCAGGCCAATGCCCGTGTTGTCGAAATTACGAATTGCATTGATCGTTGATTCAATGGCTTCTTTCGGAAGGACGCAAGGTCCTGCATTGAAATTATGTACTTCTTTCATATTAAACGAATTATATTGTTTTTTAATAGACGTTCTTGCCTTATTAAATTTTTGGCAAAGATACACTTTATTTGATATATCGATACTTTGGCAAAAAATTGAGACTCTGTCACGGCGTGGTCTGCCACCTCGCTCTTAAAACTCGTCAGGGACAAGCGTCCACTTATAGACCTGGTCGCCGCGGCGCACAACCTCCCCTACCGGCACCGAACAGCACGCGCCTTTCTGCACGTTGCTGACCGGCTGAAGGTCGTAGCGTATCTCCGTCACCCGGCTCTCTGCCACGCCCGTGGTGGGGCCTATAATCAGGAGGTCATCACCAACCGAAAGTTCGTCCTCTTCCATCTGGATTTCTGCTACGCCGATTCGGCTGAAATAGTTGGTTACTTTGCCGATATGCCGCTTGATTCGTGTAGCCTGCGACCCGTAACGTTCTGACCATTCGCCCATAGTGCGTCCAAGGTAGTAGCCGTCCCAAAAGCCGCGGTTATAGACGCTTCGCAGCCGTTCTGTCCACTTTTCGGTCTTCTCAATCCCGAAAGTGCCGTCAGCCACTGCCTGAACTGCTTCGCGGTAACATTGTGTCACAATTTTCACATACTCGGCAGAGCGTCCACGGCCTTCAATCTTGAGGACGGAAACGCCAGCGCGTATTATTTTGTCAAGAAAACCTATCGTGCAGAGGTCTTTGGGTGACATTATATATTTATTGTCCACGAGCAAGTCAACCTCGTTTTCGGCATCCTGCACGTAGTAGGCGCGGCGGCAAGGCTGTATGCAAGCCCCACGGTTGGCGGGATAATTGAACATGTCGAGGCTCAAATAGCACTTGCCGGACACTGCCATGCAGAGCGCCCCATGTACAAACATCTCTATCTTCACGAGGTCGCCGCCCGGTCCGGTGATGTTTTCATCGCGGATGGTACGGCAGATGTCGGCCACCTGCTGCAAGTTGCACTCTCGTCCCAAGACAACCACGTCGGCAAATTGGGCATAATAGCGCACGGCTTCCACATTCGTGACATTGCACTGCGTAGAGAGGTGTACGCTCAACCCGATTTGGCGTGCATACTGCACCGCTGCCATATCAGAGGCAATGACGGCCGTAACGCCACACTGTTTGGCTCGGCCAAGCAAGTCGCGCATCTGCTGCAACTCGTTGTTATAGACAATCGTGTTTACGGTCAGATAGGAATTAACATGCTGCTGGCGGCATATTTCTGTAATCCGCTGCAAGTCGTCGAGCGTAAAGTTTGCCGCCGAGCGTGAGCGCATATTGAGTGCGCCCACTCCAAAATAGACGGAACCTGCGCCTGCCTGTATCGCGGCCGCCAACGACTCATAGGACCCTGCGGGGGCCATAATCTCAACGCGGCCGGCGTTCATCGAATTTGGCTGATTATTGTTTTCTGCATCCATCTGTCCAGTGCAACGCCCCCTGTTGACGGCTATACGTCTTTGCGGTTGGCAATCATCTTGAGGAATCCGACTTCCTGTTTTGTGAGGAAACGCCACATTCCGCGCTTGAGATCCTTTTTGGTGAGCCCGGCGAAAATCACGCGGTCCAGTTTTACGACTTCATAACCTAAAAACTCGAACATCCGTCTGATAATGCGGTTTTTGCCTGAATGTATCGTGATGCCGATCTCTTTCTTCGACTCTGCGCCCTCTACATACTGCACATCATCGGGGGTGATGACCCCGTCAGCGAGTTCGAGACCGTTGCGCAAAGCGGCCATGTCAATAGAGGCTAACGGCTTGTTGAGTTCAACCAGATAGGTCTTCTCAATCTGCGTGCTCGGATGGGTCAATTTACGGGTCAAGTCGCCGTCGTTGGTAAAGAGCAGCAATCCAGTAGTGTCGCGGTCAAGCCGTCCCACGGGATAGATGCGTTCTTTGCAGGCATTGCGCACAAGGTCCATAACATTGGCTCTGTCGTGCTCGTCGTCGGTTGTGGTAATGTAGTCTTTAGGCTTGTTCAGCAATACATACACAGGTTTTTCGCGCTGCAGCACCTGGTCGCCATAGCGCACCTCATCGGTGGGCAACACCTTGTGCCCCATTTCAGTCACCACCTCGCCGTTCACCGTAATGGCACCGGAAGCAATCAGCACGTCTGCGTCACGGCGTGAGCAGATGCCGGCATTGGCGATGTATTTGTTCAGGCGGATAGGGCCATGCTGCTCCACATATTCAAGGGAGAGTATTTTCTGTTTCTGCGGGGCTTGGCGTCCCTCGCGGCGGCGCTTGTTGACGATTTCCGTCAAGATATCCGAGTCGGCGGTCACATCACGGCGACGCGGACGTCTCTCCTCGTCAGGATTCCCGTCAAAATTCCTGAACTTCCGGCGTGGGCAGTAATCTTTCTGGTCTTGGTCGCGCTTTCCTCTGTACGGTTTGCGCCCCTCGTTCCTGAAATTGCGCCTCGGGCGGAAACTGCCCTCCTCGGCATCATCATCACGTCTGAAACGCGGCGTGCCATTCTCCTCGCCATATTTTCTGGCCGGACGAAAACTCCTGCGACTGTCTTCGGGATTGAAAGAACCCTGTTCTTTGCGTGCCGGACGGAAACCTTTGCGGTTGTCGTCTGTTTCTGAAAAGGCATTGCCTCTGCCGGAACGGAGGCCGCCTCTTCGTCCCTCGCCCGCATTGAACGAACGGGATCTGCCGTTGCCAGACTTGTTGTTTCGGAATTTGTTTTCGTGCGGCTTTCTCTCCGAAGAGAAGTCGTTTTCTGATATTTCGCTGTTAAATTTTCGTGCCATTGTTCAGTTCGTGTAAAAGGCGGCAAAAGTACTAAAAAAAACAATTTAGGGGAAATCAAATCAGCCCCAGTTCCAACTTGGCGGCATCCGTCATCTTGTCGATGTCCCAAGGCGGGTCAAAAGTGACCTCTACGGACACTCTTCCGGCTCCCGGAATCGAAGAGACACGTTCGCCAACCTCATCGGGCAATGTCTCCGCCACAGGGCAGTTGGGTGCCGTCAGCGTCATAAGGATATAGACATCGTTGTCGGGCGTGATTTCCAATTTGTAGATAAACCCCAGTTCCCAAATGTTGACCGGGATTTCGGGGTCGTAGATGTTGGTCAGTACTTCAATGATTTTTTCTCTGATGTTATCCATAACTGTATCTATGAAAGCGCTTTTTCTTTGAGCGGGACAAAACCATCACCTATTGTCTCGGATGCCGCAAAGATGGTGATGAAAGCCTTAGGGTCTATTTCGTGTACAAAATGAATCAATACGGGGAGTTGTTTCCTTGAAATGGAAGTGAAAATGATCTTCTTTTTGTCGTGGTTGTACATTCCCTCGCCATGGATGAAAGTGCCGCCACGGTCGAGTTCGGAGAAGATGCGGAGGCGGATCTCCTCGTAACTGTCGGAGATGATGAGCACCGTTTTGCTGGTACGGAATCCTGCCACCACTTTGTCCATTACAATGCCGGTAACGTATATGATGAGCCAAGAGTAGAGCGGTATGGTCCAGTCTTTAAAGGCGGCGAGCGCTGCCAGCACGACGAGCGAATCCACGACGATGAGTATGTTGCCGAGCGGTATGTGTTTCAAGTATTTGCCGATAATCATAGCAATGATGTCAGTGCCGCCGGATGTGGCACGTGTCTTGAATACAAGTCCCAGCCCTATGCCAATGACGACGCCACCGCACAAGGCAATGATGAAGTTGGCAGACGGGTCAGGAACCATCGGATTGTCGGGAAGCCCTATCAGCGGGGCATAGCCGTAAATCTTTTCCCAAAACGAGATGAACGCAGGCAACGTAAGTGCCCCTACCAGTGTTTTAGCCCCGAACTTAGGTCCCAGCCAGACGGTGCCTATCAGCAACAGCGGCAAGTCGAGGCAGATGCCGGACAAGCCGATGGGAAAATTGAAAAGATGGTGCAAAATGATGGCGATGCCATACACGCCGCCGGGCGCCAACTTCAACGGGGAGACGAAAACGACATAGCCGATAGACATAATGAAAGTGCCCGTCACTATGAGCGCGTAATTCTTGAAAACCTCTTTCCAGTCCAGGTTCTTACAGTCTATTTTCTTGAAAATTCTCATAAAAATCCTTTATCTGCTAACATTCATGCCCAAACGGCGGGCAAACTCTTTTCTTGCTTTGTCTAACTCAACGATTCTGCGAAGCATTTCGTTGCTTTCTTCTTCACTTTCAATGCCGCCAAGTTGCTTTTCGAGTGTCATCTTTTTCCATTCCAGCAAGCGCATCTTTAGCAGCAGCAGTGCCGTTTCTGCCGCATCCTGCAACGAGGCGGCGTTGTTTTGCACAGAATGGGTGAATATGTCGTAACGGCTTTCCCAATGCGGACTGTATTCCGGAGATTCCTTGGTAAGGTTCTCAAGAGCGAAAGATCTTTCCTCCTCGTCTTGGCTGTACAAAAACGAGCGCATAACGTCATCCTGATTGCGCAGAATCTGGACGATTTCGGCATAATGCTCGTACATTTTGCGGTAAAGGGGATGCCGCAAGACTATGCCGTCGGCATAAAGGTCGTCAAACACGTACTGGTCGATGCGCATTGGGCGGCTCTCGCTGGTTTCGTTGTCTTTAACGTTTATTTCGTAAAGACCGTGCTTGATCAGCAGCAGCAACACATTCTTCTCTGCCTCGCCGAGGAGGTCTTCCGGAAATGCCGTCCTGTCAACGCTTTTTTTCACTTGCGGCATTTCGGGCGCGGCGGATGCACCGGGATATTCTGAGACCCTGTCATTGCCTTTGTTCTTGCTCTTCCAAATGCAACTGCGCAGTTCTCTGTTCAAGACATCCTCGGACAATCCGAACATTGCGGCACATTTTTGGATATAAAACGATTGGGCTATCTGGTCTTGCATCTTGGCAATGCTGCCGACTATTTCCTTGACCATTGCGGCACGTTTCAGCGGGTCGTCGCCGGCCTCTTCGCTAAGGATCCGGGTCTTGAACAGCAGGAAATCGGTGGTATTGTTGTTCAAGTATTCGACAAGTTCGCTGTCGCGGTGTTTTTTTGCAAACGAATCAGGGTCTTCGCCGTCAGGCAGCAGACACACCCGTATGTTCAGGTTTTTCTCGAGCAGCATGTCAATGCCGCGCAACGAGGCTTTGATGCCGGCACGGTCGCCGTCGTACAACACGGTGATGTTGCGGGTTTGCGTGCCTAAAATGCGCACCTGTTCATTTGTCAGCGAGGTGCCCGACGAAGCCACTACATTCTCCACACCCGACTCGAAAAGCGAAATGACATCGGTATAGCCCTCCACCAGATATACGTTGTCTTTCTGCCGTATTGATTTCTTGGCCAAATAGATATCGTATAAGGTTTCGCTTTTGTGGTAGATTTCGTTTTCGGGAGAGTTGAAGTATTTGGCAGTTTTCTCGTCTTTCTTCAGCACCCTCCCGCCAAATCCGATCACTTTGCCAGTCGCGTTGTGTATCGGGAATATCACACGCCCCCGGTAGAAGTCGTGCAGGCGACCGTTCTCACTCTTCTTTGTCAGCCCCAGTTTAATCAGAAACTCCTCACGATAGCCTTTTTTGAGGGCTTCCTGTGTAAAGGTGTCCCAACCGCCCGGACAATAGCCGAGGTGGAACTTCTCAATGGTGGCATCTTTGAAGCCGCGTTCTTTCAGGTAGGCGAGTCCCAGCATCCGGCCCTCTTCGCCGTGCAGGAGTTGGTCGGCGAAGTACTTTTCGGCAAACTCGTTGACGAGATAGAGGCTCTCCTTCTCGGTACGTATCTCTTTCTCCTCAGGCGTTTCGGCGCGGTCGTATTCTACGGGGATGCTGTATTTGCGGGCCAGATATTCAAGTGCTTCGGGGTAGGTCATACGCCCGTGTTCCATCAAAAACGTAATGGCGTTGCCTTTGGCGTCGCACACAAAGCACTTGTAGATGCCAAGACGCGGAGTGACGTGCAAGGAAGGGTTGCGGTCGTCATGGAAAGGGCACACGCCTACAAAACTCTGCCCTTGCCGCTTGAGCGGGACAAAGTCGCCGACCACTTCCTCAATTTTAGTCGCGAAGTTTATCTCCTCTATCGTCTTCCGTGAAATCATCACTGCTCGCTCCTGTCGGCGCCGCTTTTGCCGGAATATACCTTAAACTTCTTGAAAATCTTCTTGTTGTGCATCACCTCCAATGCTCTTTGGTAGGTATCGTCCGTTTGGAGGAAGATGCGGTAGGCGTTGCCGAAGCCGTACAATCCGCGGGCTATTTCATATTTGAGGTACTGTTTCACATACTCGCCGACATGATCCTCATTGCGCAGCCTGCTGACCTCATTGTAGGTGCGGTTCACATAGCCTGTAAACATTGTGTCGAGCGTATGCTTGTCGAGGTCTTGTGCCGATGTGAAGAGAGAGTCGAGGCGTGTTTTGTTCTCTTTCAAGAACGATTCTGCATAGTCGGAGAAGCGGAACGGCGCTTTTTCGCTGACGCCTTCCTTTTTTGCAAACTGCATAAACTCTTGGTACTGCGCATCCGAGATGTTGTAACGGCTTTCAAAATCCTTGTATTCGGGATACTGTTTTTTCAATGTTTCGCGGTTGTTTTCGAGAAAACTGGACACATAATTCCCGAAGATGCCCTTTCTGATAATTTCATTGTAAAGTGTTGAGTATCTGGTTGTGTCGAGCGGTACGAAAATGTCGGGCATAATGCCGCCGCCGCCATACACGGTGCGGCCGTGCGGTGTTTTGTATTTCAGGGAGTCTGGGAAGCGGATGCTGTCGGCGGTATAAAACTCGCCATGGCTTGCCCGCTTTTGGATGTCCTTGTAATAGTCGTCGAGGCCGTCGTTGTAGGGTTTCTGGATGCAGCGACCTGTAGGGGTATAGTAATGCGAGATGGTAAGGCGCACTTGCGACTGGTCGATAAACGTCAAAGGCTTCTGGACCAATCCTTTGCCAAAAGTTCTGCGTCCGATGACCAAACCTCTGTCCCAGTCTTGGACACAGCCGGCGGTAATTTCGGATGCCGAGGCGGAGTTTTCGTCCACGAGCACGATGAGTTTGCCCTCTTCAAAGAGGCCCTCCCTTTCGGAGTAGAACTTTTCGCCCGTTTTCCTGAAATTGTCTGTATAGACAATCATGCGTTTGCCGGAGATAAACTGGTCGCACACCTCAAAAGCCACGTTCAGGTAGCCGCCGCCGTTGCCGCGCAGGTCGAGGATAAGGTCTTGCATACCCTCTTTTTTGAGTTGTGAGAGCGCGTCGGTGAGTTCCTTGACGGAGGTGGCGGCAAAGCGTTCGAGTTTGATATAGCCCGTCGTCTCGTCTGCCATAAAGAACACATTGATGCTGTGCATCGGGATTGCGCCGCGGGTGATGACAAAGTCGAGCAGTTCTGCATTTTTGCCTCTTTTGACCGACACTTTCACCTTCGAGCCTTTCTTACCGCGCAGGTGCTTGCGCACCCAGTCGTTGGTGATTTTGTCGCCGCAAGCCAGCGTATCGTCAACTTTCACGATTTTGTCACCTGCCAGCAGCCCCACTTTTTCAGAGGGGCCGTCAATGATGACTTCCATCACGTTTATCGTGTCCCGGATAATCTGAAAAGTGACGCCAATGCCGTCGAAAGAGCCGTGGAGCGGTTCGTTCATAGCCTGCACATCTTTTTTGGGAATGTAGGCCGTATGCGGGTCCAGTTCTTTCAACATTGCGTTGATGGCCTTGTCAGTGAGCGGGTCAAAGTCAACCGAATCGACATACATCTGGTTAATGGCGCTGAAAAGCTGGTCCATTTTGGTCCTGTCGGGCTGATAGTTCCGGTTAGGGTTCTGAGCGTATGACTCAGCGCATAACACACACACACTAAACAAAATAGAGACGATTTTTTTCATAATGGAACGCGTTTTCTTTAAGGGCGGCAAATTTACATAAATTTCTGCACCCCCAAAGATGCTATATCTTATATGTTTTGCGTTATTCGAGGAATAGAAATGACTTATGACTTTTTTTCGTCCAACGCGCAAGTCCAGGGCTGACGTAAGACGTAATCAGGAATGAGGAATTGAAGATGGGCAATATGCGTAATACCTCTAAACGCTAAGTTCTATATTCTAAATTCTATATTTACTTTCGTGCGGCAGCCGTACGCTTTCAGAAAGAGAAACGGACAACAATAGATAATTTTTGTATTTTTGCGCTCATTTGAAAGAGAAAACTATTATTGTAAAAACTTATAAATTCGTTACTTATGGAAAAGATTAAAATCGGAATCAATGGTTTCGGAAGAATCGGAAGATTGGTTTTCAGGGCTACCACAGAAAGGGAAGACGTTCAGGTTGTGGCTATCAACGATCTTTTGGATGTGGACTATATGGCTTATATGCTGCGTTACGACACGGCGCACGGCAAGTTCAACGGAACAGTGGAAGTGTCTGACGGAATGTTAGTTGTCAACGGCAACAAAATCCGCATCACGGCCGAAAAGGATCCTGCCAACCTGAAATGGGACGAAGCCGGCGCTGACTATGTCGTAGAGTCCACCGGACTTTTCCTGACGGCAGAACTGGCAAGCGCTCATCTGAGAGCCGGCGCCAAGAGAGTAGTGATGTCTGCTCCGTCAAAAGATGACACGCCGATGTTCGTCATGGGTGTCAACAACCTTGAATATGCCGGCCAGCAGATCGTTTCCAACGCTTCTTGCACCACCAACTGTCTGGCTCCGCTGGCAAAGGTCATCAACGACAATTTCGGTTTGGAAGAAGGCCTTATGACTACCGTGCATGCAGCCACAGCCACCCAGAAGACTGTTGACGGCCCGTCCAAGAAAGACTGGCGCGGCGGCCGTTCCATCTTAGGCAACATCATCCCCTCCTCTACGGGCGCTGCCAAGGCTGTAGGACGTGTCATCCCCGATCTGAAAGGCAAACTCACGGGCATGTCGTTCCGCGTTCCTACCGTCGATGTTTCTGTTGTGGACCTCACCTGCAAAATCCGCAAGGCTGCCACTTACGATGAAATCAAGGCTGCCGTGAAGCATGCTTCTGAAAACGAACTGAAAGGCATTCTCGGCTACACCGAAGAGGCCGTCGTCTCTTCTGACTTCCTCGGCGAAAAAAGAACCTCTATCTTCGATGCTTCTGCCGGCATTATGCTGAACGAGCATTTCGTGAAACTGGTATCTTGGTACGACAACGAAATCGGTTATTCTAACAAGGTTGTCGATTTGATCTGCAGCATGAACAAGACCGTCAAGCTCTAATCAGACCTTATCCTACTCCTAAAAGCCCGGAATGACCTTGCGCCATCCCGGGCTTTTTTATGGCAAGTCTATGCCGGAGACACAACAGACACCGCACGCTATCTCAGGCGCGACGGCTCAACACTGAACGGTATGGTAAAAAACTTGCCATCTCCGGGCACGGAAGAGGTTCAGTTCAAGCATGGTTTCTTGTCCAGATGTCCTCCTCCGTGGAAATGGTCTTTTGTTTCACGGATTAGTTTCCATGGGGCTTCCGTCTGCTGCCTGCCTTTTAACCGGCGGTGCTTCTCATTGGAAGCCTTACGTCTCTGCCAGCCATGGTAACGCTGACGTATGTTTTACTAATGCTCTCTTTCGCATAGCCTGTATCCTTGTTTCAATCACGCTGCAAAAATAAACACGCTCACTGCCAAAATGTGGCAGTGAGCGTGTCGTGGCACTTTCCTGAACCGGCAATAATAAAGCTATCTGGCAACTTGCCAATATTGGCAAGCAGTCAACTCGTTCGGCATCAACTATTTGCCTTTGTTATTATGCGCAACTCCATCGTTTTTGTACATATCATTCATTTTGCTGATCACGCCGGCAATGTGGTCACGGAACGCTTTAGGTTCCAGCACCTCAACCTCTCTAAGGCTCAACAATTCGCTCTCAAAGTCCGGAGTGGGTACCATTTTATATGTAAAGAGCGTATAACCGTCACCAAGCGGTTCTTCCTTTTGGCTGTGGTGCAGGGGGAGATTGCGCAGGTATTTAGCCCAAAAATCCGGAGCTTTCAAGCGTATTTCAACGGGCGGCATCGATTCAAAAACCCATATTCCGAAAAAGTTGCTGAAATACACTTCTGCGTCAAATCCTTCAGGAACGGAAAAGGGCTCGTCCAGCTCTTCCATATCTTTAAAACGCTCCAAAGCATAAACTTTCAGCCCGTCGTTTTCGGCAAGGCCGAGCATATACCAGCGTTTCTTGAAATACTTTATGCAATAGGGGCTGATAATGCGGCTTGTGGCTTCAGGTTCTCTGAAAGTCTGATAAACAAGGCTTATTTTATGGCTGTTGCGGATAGCCGTGAGAATTTCGATGAGATAATTGTCGTCAGAGTGTGTTTTTTCAAACAGAATGAATTTTTTCATGTCCGCATTTTCGCGCAGCACATTGTTCATGCAGAGCGCTTGCAGCATCCATTTGCCCACAGAATCGTCACCAATGCTGTTCTTGTCAATATAGTAGCCCAAAGTCCGGTCGTTCTTGATTTCAATGCCGAAATCTTCAGCAATGGCGGTTTTATGGTTGAAGAAAGTACGCTCGGAGAGCCGTTCGCCCGTGGGGTTGAGTCGGCTGCGCATCCAGGAGTCGCATATTTCCTTGAAAGTAACGTATTTGCGCCTGTCGATGAGTTCAATGAGCCAGATGTAACGTTGGAAAAAGTTTTTTGACATGTTGACAGATTTAAAGGTTATTCTTGTGCTTTATCGTTTATTTTTGTAGCGCACGCTGTTTTTTTGCGTTTTGAACGGAAATAGTTCTTAAGCATTGCTGAACACTCTTCTTGCATCACGCCGGCGGTGACAGCGATGGCCTTAGGCAAGATAGCAGCATTGTAGCGCGTATATCCCTTTTTAGGGTCACCTGCACCATAGACAACGCGCGACATCTGGCTGTGCGCAACAGCTCCGGCACACATGACGCAAGGCTCAAGGGTCACATAGAGCGTGCAGTTTTTGAGATATTTGGCGCCAATGTGGTTGGCGGCGGCTGTTATGGCCATCATCTCGGCATGGGCGGTGGCATCATTCAGTTTCTCGGTAAGGTTGTGTCCCCGGGCTATCACGGTGTCATTGAGCACAACGACTGCCCCTACGGGCACTTCGTCCTCTTCAAAGGCATCCATGGCTTCGTTAAGGGCTGCTCTCATATATTGAAGGTCTTTGTCTGTTTCCATTTTTTCAGATGATGAATTCTTTGATGAAGTTAACGGCATGCACAGGCATCGGATAGTTGCCGATTTCTTGCACCGGAACAATCCGTTGGTTTTTTTCAAGAGGCGGCAATGCTTCTTGTGGCAGCAGGTAGTAGCGGGCATATATAATCTGATGTGTCAGCATCTCGCGGTACAAGGCTATGCAGGTTTGGCCTTGCAAGGGTTTGTTGTCTGCCGTTTCGGTCAAAGGAAACTGGTACAAATTCTGCCAAATGTCGCGTCCTGTCCTTTTTTCGATGATGGTTTTATGTTGACACAGACAAACCAGATAGTGGAGATAGCGCTCTTTCCTGACCATTCTGTTGTTTTTTACGGGCAACATTTCGGTCATTTGGTGAGCGAGTGCGTAACAATCGTGCGCAAAGGGGCAGTTGCAGCACCGGGGTTGCCGGGGCGTACACCACACGGCGCCGAACTCCATGCAGGCCTGGTTGAACGTGCCGGCCTGACGTGGCGGCATCAGCCGGGCGCAAATGTCGGTAATTTGTTTCCTGACGTTTGGTCGTGTCACGTCGTCGCATACACCGAAGATACGGCTGAAGATGCGGACAACATTGCCGTCAACGGCAGGGTACGGCAATCCGTAGGCTATCGAAGCCACGGCCGCAGCGGTATAGTCGCCCACGCCTTTGAGCTTGCGGATTTCATCGTAGGTGTGAGGGAAATTGCCGTGGTGGTTTTCTACAATTTGCCGGGCGGCGCTGTGCAGGTTGCGGGCACGTGAATAGTAACCTAACCCTTGCCACAACCGGAGCACCTGCTCCTCCGTTGCGGCAGCAAGCGCCTGAACGTCAGGAAATGCTTCTATGAAGCGGAGATAATAGTCCCACCCTTGCTGCACGCGGGTCTGCTGCAAGATGACTTCTGAAACCCAGATCTTATACGGGTCTTGCTCTCCGCGCCAAGGCAGAGAGCGCCGGTTTTCTTCATACCATGCCAAAAGAAGTTCGGCAAACATGAAGAGGGTCAGTTGTTTTGGATAAGTTCGAAAAGTTTGTCCAGATTAGGCGTGAGGATAATCTCCGTCCTGCGGTTTTTGGCGCGTGCGGCAGGCGTATCTTCGCTGTCGATGGGAAGATACTCGCTGCGTCCTGAAGCCGAGAGTCTTACAGGGTCTATGTTGCTGTCTTTCAGCATCGCTTTCACTACCGAGGTGGCACGCATCACACTGAGGTCCCAGTTGTCTTTAATCTGTCCGTTGCCGTTGTAGGGCACGTTGTCGGTATGCCCCTCAATGAGCACAGAGATTTCCGTTTCTGTTTCCAGCACCTGGGCAATCTGCCGGATGGCGTTGAGCCCTTTCTCGTTGATGTTCCAGCTTCCCGAGGCAAAAAGCAGTTTGTCTTCCATAGAAACATATACTTTGCCGTTTTTCTCCTGAACCTGCAGACCGCTGCCCTCAAATCCTTTCAAGGCGGCGCTGACCTTTGCTTTCAGCGACTTTACCTCTTCGTCCTTGCGGTTGAGGATGTCTTGCATCTCTTGAAGCCTTTGCTCTTTGGCATTCAAGATAGCCCTTGCTTCTTCGAGAGAATCTTTTTGGGCATTGAGCAGCGCCTCTTTAGCGGTAAGTTCGTCTTTGTATTTGTCGATATTGCCTAGCAGGTCGTTCATCTGGGTCTGGTTGCTGACGTTCATGTCGGCAAAATTCTTAAGCAGGTCGTCGTAATCCTTGGCAGCTTTGGCAAGGTCACGTTCCGAATGTTGCAGTTTGCGCGAAAGCGAAAGCGTGTCCTTTTTCAGCTGCTCGGTCTCCTTGGTGAGGGCATCTACCCTTGAGGTGAGCTGTTTTTGGGCGTTGGCATAGTCAACATTTTCAGAGTTCGCAAAGGTCAGTTCATCCTGGCATTTCTTGTACTGGCTTTGCAATTCATTGTATTTCTGTTTGGTTACGCAGCCCGAAAAGCCCACAATGGCAGCAAGGCTGATGGCGAAAAGAGTCTTTTTCATTGCAAAATTACATTTCAAATTTTGCAAAGGTAATAATTGAGACGGATGTTTCCTGCCGTTTTCAGATTTTTTATGAACAGGACAATTTGAATAAAACAGACTCCAATTGTGCGTACAAGTCGTTGAAATCTCCGTTGTTTTGAAAGACATAGTCCGCCATTTCCATACATTTTCCCAAGTTCTGATGGTTCGGGTCCGAGGAGGACATCTCGCGCTGTTCGTTTTGGAGAAATGTCTCGTAAGATATGTGGTCGGTTTCGGAATTGCGGCCTACAATTCTTTGGTAGCGTATTTTAGGATCGGCATCGATAGCAAAGAGGGTGAAATGCCCGTTTTTTCTGAGCGACTGCACTTCTCCCGGGGTGCGGATGCTTTCGATGACGGCGTTTTTGCCCGTCTGCTCGGCTTGCCGGTACAATTCATCGATTATGAAAGAGGGGGAGTGCGAATTTCGCAGGTCGTTGGCCACAACCACAAACGTGTCGCGGTTTACGGCCATATTGCGCCGTTGGACCTCTTCGATGAGGTACTTGCGGACCGAATAGTGCTTATAGCCGTAATGTTCTACCAGATAGTCAACAATGGTGCCCTTTCCGGCTCCTAATGTGCCCGTGATGCCGATAATGTTCATATTCCGTAATTTTTTTCAGGACGCAAAAATAACACAAAACAGATTGCCTTTTTGCCTGCAATTATCAAAAAAGACCTGTTTACATTTATACTTTTTGCAAGAAAAGCAGATATACTTTTTTTTTACCTTTGCTCGTTTGTTGTATATCATTGAATTAATTAGAATTTGTATGAAAACATTGAAAAAAAGTCTGTTGGCAACGCTTCTCTTGTCCTGCAGCCTGTTGCCGGCCATAGCGCAGCGCACCGTCAATTTCGAGTCGCCACGCTATGAGTTCAAAACAGCTATGGACTTGTTCAACAAGGAGAAATACGGTTCGGCCCAGCAATATTTCAAATACGTCTATGACAACACCGAGGACATCCAGCAGGATCTGAAGACGAACTCTTTTTTCTATATGGGGGTATGTGCCGCCAAACTGGACAATCAGGATGCCGCCTTTCTGCTGCACGCTTTCATTGACCGCTATCCCGTACACACTTTCGTGAATGAAGCCCGCTTCTACCTCGGCCGTTACTATTTCAGCCGCAAACAATGGAAAAAGGCTATTCTTCAGTTTGACGAATTGTTAGTCAATGAAATACAGCCCGAAAACATTGCTGAATACCGTTTCAAGAAAGGCTATGCCTATTTTATGACGGGCGACTATGACCAGGCCAAATCGCTGTTTATGAAAGCCCGCGACGAGCAAGGTCCCTACCAGTTGCGCTCCATCTATTATCTGGCCTATATGGCTTATACGGACGGGCAATACGAGTCTGCGCTGGAAGATTTTCTGCTGTTGAAAGACGAGCCGGAGTTCAAGTCAGAAGTGCGCAATTTCCTGGTACAGATATACTTCAAGCAAGGCCGCTATGAGGAGGTGCTTGCCACCGCCCCCGCTATGACGAACGCCAACGATGTGGGGCAACTCCAGATTCTGCGCTGCGTGGCCCTTTCTCAATATAACCTGAACGATTATGAACAGGCCGCCAACAACTTCGACAAACTGCTGGCTTCCGACAAAGTGGAGATGGAACGCAACGATTTCTTTGCCGCAGGTTTCACCTATTACCGCGAACAGAACTATGCCAAAGCCATCGAACTTTTGTCGAAATCGACAGACGACAAGCAGCCCGACCTGATGACGCAAAACAGTTATTATCTCCTTGCGGACTGCTATCTGAAGACAAACCAGGCGGTTTTGGCCTCGCAGAGTTTCAGGCAGGCGGCAAAATATGATTTCGACAAAGAGGTGAAAGAGGATGCCTTGTACAATTATGCCAAGTTGCAGTACGAGATTTCAAAGAGTCCTTTCAACAATGCCATTCAGGCGCTGGAAGACTATATCAACACCTATCC